>NZ_JACNMS010000019.1 GCF_020595125.1 Jeotgalibacillus aurantiacus | reverse complement strand
TCTAGTGCCGCAAGGCGTGGGGGTTCAAGTCCCTCCACCCGCACCAATTCAATATGCGGGAGTAGTTCAGTGGTAGAACACCACCTTGCCAAGGTGGGGGTCGCGAGTTCGAATCTCGTCTTCCGCTCCATATTGATTTTTAAGTTTATCTGCCTTAGCCGGGGTGGCGGAATTGGCAGACGCACAGGACTTAAAATCCTGCGGTGGGTTTCCACCGTGCCGGTTCGAGTCCGGCCCTCGGCACCATTTCAGACAAACAGGATAACATGCGCCCGTAGCTCAATTGGATAGAGCGTTTGACTACGGATCAAAAGGTTAGGGGTTCGACTCCTCTCGGGCGCGCCATCCTTATATAATAAGCAATTCGGGGAGTAGCTCAGCTTGGTAGAGCACTTGGTTTGGGACCAAGGGGTCGCAGGTTCAAATCCTGTCTTCCCGACCATTTATTAAGGGGCCTTAGCTCAGCTGGGAGAGCGCCTGCCTTGCACGCAGGAGGTCAGCGGTTCGATCCCGCTAGGCTCCACCAATTTCATTATTGAACCTTGAAAACTAAACAACCAAACGTCAACGTTTAAGATTTTAAGTCTTTTTCGAATAAAAAAGACAATGAGCTTTTCAAACACTTTACGGAGAGTTTGATCCTGGCTCAGGACGAACGCTGGCGGCGTGCCTAATACATGCAAGTCGAGCGAACGGAAGAGAAGCTTGCTTCTCGGATGT
>NZ_JACNMS010000018.1 GCF_020595125.1 Jeotgalibacillus aurantiacus | reverse complement strand
TGCTTCAGAAAAAATGGAATCAGCAAAACTTGCAATAATCAATCCGCTTAGAGACGCAAAAGACACAGTTCTTGGTTTCGTTGGTGAAATCATTACGGGCTTTGCGAATATGAAAATTGAGATTCCAAAGCCACGTCTTCCTAAAATTAATGTTGGAACGACTACTCTATTTGGTGGAGAAGGTGGTATACCTTCAATTTCAGTGCCAACTTTCGATGTAACGTGGCATAAAACGGGTGGAGTATTTACGAAACCGGTTATTGCCGGCAATGCAGGGTTCGGGGATGTTGAAGAAGCCATAGTACCGTTTGAAGGTCCTCATGCTGCCAGAATAGCCGGATTGATCGCTGATGCACTTGACAGTAGGTTAACTGGTCAACAGGCTGCGGGTCCTGTCATTAATCAGACGGTAAATTATAATACGCCGGTGAATAGTCCATCTGAAAGTGCTCGAAGAAATAAACAGGCATTAATAGATCTCGGAAGGGGGCTGTCGATGGGATGAGAGTCTTAACGATTGAGAATGGACCATATAGCGTTCAATTGGCTGAAACAGGACCATACGTCATACAGAGCATAATTGGGCTTGGTGATGTAGATGCTGACATTCAAATGCAAGCAGCCCCTTACCAGCAGGGAAGAACTTACATCGATAGTAAACTGATACCTCGTTTTATCAATATTGAGGTCTTGATAAAAGGTACCAACGATGAAGACATTTCAACGAAAAGAGAACACCTTGGGAAGGTTTGTAACCCGGTCTCAGGACAACTGAGAATCCAATACGAATATGGAGGGAGAATCAAAGAGACATATGGTGCCGCGGATCATGTGCCAAGGTATTTAAGTGG
>NZ_JACNMS010000017.1 GCF_020595125.1 Jeotgalibacillus aurantiacus | reverse complement strand
AAAATTGATATTGAGATCAACCTCTCCAACCGTATGATATCTGTGAGCCAGCAATATTGAGTTATATTGTTTAATTTCCCCCAGCTGTTCAAAATCTCTTATGACCCTTAAAGATTTCACCTTTTCACCACCTTCGCAAATAAAAAGAGCACCTCAATTAAGATGCCCTTATAATTCCTTTTTGTTTTTCAAATCTATAAGTTTTTCAATTTCTTTTAAAATGTCATCCATTCTTTCGTCCATTACAGCATTTATTTTTTCATTAAGTGCATCTTTATCTTTCACAAGTCCGTGTTCGATTAAAAGTTCAACCAGTACGCTATTAAAAGCTTTTTGTTTCGCATGCTGGTATTCAGATAAAAATAATAGTAAATTTTCAGCTTTGATATTTGTCATAGATATTATTCCTCCCTGTTGTAAT
Organism: Jeotgalibacillus aurantiacus; assembly: GCF_020595125.1. Classification (NCBI taxonomy): domain Bacteria; kingdom Bacillati; phylum Bacillota; class Bacilli; order Caryophanales; family Caryophanaceae; genus Jeotgalibacillus; species Jeotgalibacillus aurantiacus. Next base: position 2,702 of record NZ_JACNMS010000017.1, on the reverse strand, counting down.
GGTTCAACAAATAGAGAGGAATGACCTTCTAAGACATAAAAAATACACCTATCTTAAGGTGTTGCTTACGACGCATAAGATTCCGAGTGTTTAATGATCCTCTACAATCCAACTTTTGTATGGTTCAGGGACATCATCAATGGTAATTCGCTTCATTTCAATCAGAAATTTGTAACCTCTGATCTTCGCTTGGTCGATACTTGAAATTTCAGCCATATCAAAAACCTCCCATTAAGACTATTTGCCATAGATCAGCTTGTTGCTCTTTTAAAACATCAATTTCTGATTTTGGATAGTCCACAAAAACCGGAGTGTGAATTTCTCCAGAAACATTTACATGTTCAACGTATTTTCCATTCGGAACATCCACCCACAAAAATGGAACTCCTACAGGTTCCGGCGGTGCTGGAGTTTGGTTTTTTACAGATATTAATGTTCCTTCATTATCATAAATAATTAATGAATTCATAACATACCCCCCTATTCATAAGCAGTCCACTCAACATCACCAACTAATATTGAGCTATTTACTGTGATTTCAAAACCATTTGGCACGATTTGAGCGACTACTGCAGGATCAAAAAAAGTAGTACCGTTATTGTAGGGCAGTAAAATACCATTCATATTATTATTAACGGATGAGCCCCAATATCCAAAAGAAGAGGAACTTCTTGTTCCTCCGTTATGTCGGAATACGATATTGTGCAGGGTTAAAAAATAAAAATGAGTATTAGAAGGTGTTCTATCTAAAATTACAGTAGACGGAGTAAAGTCTAATGTATTCATAATACTCTTCACCCCTAAAGCAGCATTAAGCGTACCTGTTGCTTTTTTTACCCCTGTACTTATTTGCCCGATTCCTGTTGCTAAATCTTGAAAACTGGGATCGGTGGGTATTACAACACTCGGGTCAACGTCAGTGATCGCCCCACCGATCAGGTCTTTGCCGTCACTGACATTTATAAAAAGCTCACTCATTGCTCCTTCCACATCGGTTGCGGTGAATAGATTGCCGGAATCAATTAAACTGATATTTGTAGCATTATGAGCATCAACTGCATCTTCCGCCGGATGCGTCGTAAGGAAATCAGCCACTTCTGTGTTTACCTCGGCCGTCGGCTGCTTTCCAGCACCATTGAGTGTGCCTACTCCATTAACCTGACCTTTTTCAGATGCTAGCAAGAAACCTTCTCCCTGCTGTTCCTCGAACCAATCATTAAAGATCTGTGCGAAGTCCAGGAGATCCTGCTGTAGTTGAGCCGTCGCATCTGCAAGATCAGTAGAAAATTGGTCAGATTCAACTTGCAGTTCTGCTTGACGAGCTGTAATCCATGCCTGCAGTTGATCTGTGGGGATACTGATCAATGAGTACACTAGTCCACACAAATCCTCATCTAGTCTCTCATCGATAAAATCAGTAGCCTCTAATGATGAAGTATTTGCTCTGACCCTTACCTGACCAAGACTAATCTCATAAATAAAATTATCACGTTGGAGTGCAGGGGGTACGGGATTTTCAGCATATTCCCCCTCTTTAATTACCGTGACAGTTTCTCGCTCACTGTTTCTGAGATCATGCCTAACTACAAAACGATCAATGCGATCAAGCGTGGGATCAGCGATATTATGAGTTAACACTTTATCGGTCGTGTTTTTATAACGATAACCCTTTATGATCGCCCGACCCGGCTCGATAATGGTTTCCAGTGTCCCGTTTTGTACGACGGCTTTTAATGAGGGTTGACCGTCCACATGCAACAATCCTGAGGACAGCACGTCCCCAAAATAATCAGCAAAATCACTCGCTAAATACACCCGGTCATATACGCCCGGTGACACTTCATTTGCGTTAAAAAAGTAACTGAACTCTGGCATGTTTTCACTCCTTTATATTGCGTTGTATAGCTTGCTGTATGTGATATTGACGATTGCACCCTGAATGTCTGAATCTGCGGTGTATTCGATGTCATTCTCCCCGATTACAAGCTCAAAGAATGTTGCAGCATCATCAATCCAGTTAAATACATTGCGCCGGGTCCCATCAGGCTCCACAAAAAACACTGTGCCTGCCTCTGTGTCGATCTCCATGATCTCGCCCTCAAGCAACTCCTGATTGATCTTGATAAACTCACCAGTTGTATTATTAATAATCATAGGATTAAGCGCCGGTCCATGAAACTCGACAAAGATCGGCGCAGGGCTGTCACCGTCATTAATCATCTGTCTTCGGTCACGCTGAATACCAAAGATAAAAGGTCCACTGATCGGGAATCGGAACCTCGGCTCAAAAGTAGGTTCTTGCGTCTGTTGAAGCGTGCGCCAAAATGGGTTTGGGCATGTCAAATCAATAACAGCAATTTGATGAGTACGTGACCGACCCTCGCCACTTAAATACCTTGGCACATGATCCGCGGCACCATATGTCTCTTTGATTCTCCCTCCATATTCGTATTGGATTCTCAGTTGTCCTGAGACCGGGTTACAAACCTTCCCAAGGTGTTCTCTTTTCGTTGAAATGTCTTCATCATCGGTACCTTTTATTAAGACCTCAATATTGATAAAACGAGGGATCAGTTTACTATCGATGTATGTTCTTCCCTGCTGGTAAGGGGCTGCTTGCATTTGAATGTCAGCATCTACATCACCAAGCCCAATTATGCTCTGAATGACGTATGGACCTGTTTCAGATAATTGAACGCTAT
>NZ_JACNMS010000016.1 GCF_020595125.1 Jeotgalibacillus aurantiacus | reverse complement strand
AAAATTGATATTGAGATCAACCTCTCCAACCGTATGATATCTGTGAGCCAGCAATATTGAGTTATATTGTTTAATTTCCCCCAGCTGTTCAAAATCTCTTATGACCCTTAAAGATTTCATCGTTTCACCACCTTCACAAACGAAAGAGCACCTCAGTTGAGATGCCCTTATAATTCTTTTTTATTTTTCAAATCTATAAGTTTTTCAATTTCTTTTAAAATATCATCCATTCTTTCGTCCATTACAGCACTTATTTTTTCATTAAGTGCATCTTTATCTTTCACAAGTCCGTGTTCGATTAAAAGTTCAACCAGTACGCTATTAAAAGCTTTTTGTTTCGCATGCTGGTATTCAGATAAAAATAATAGTAAATTTTCAGCTTTGATATTTGTCATAGATATTATTCCTCCCTGTTGTAATGGTTCAACAAATAGAGAGGAATGACCTTCTAAGACATAAAAAATACACCTATTTCCAAGGTGTCCTCAACGACGTATAATATTCCGAGTGTTTAATATCCCGCATTAATCCACCCCTTATATGGTTCAGGTACGTCATCAATCGTCAGACGGTTCATTGATATAAGAAACTTATACCCATTTGTCTTTGATTGATCTAAACTGTTCGGTGCGTTCATTTACAGCCCTCCTGTTAAAACAACGTTCCATAGATCAGCAAGTTGATTTTTTAAGACTTCAATTTCTTCTGATTCATTTTTTGGTTTTAAATCCGGATACTCTAGCACTGCACCATTTTCATATTTAAACCATCCGCCATTAATACCTATAGGAACTTCATCCAACTGAATTTCAATATAACCTTCAACTTCATAAGCGATACAGTCAGTGATAACGTTTTCGCTATTTGTTTTAATAAACATTACGTTAGCCCCTTCCATATTTCAGAGATTAATATCGTATCACCTGATATACCTGCGTTTTTAGAAAAACCGTATGAGAATGCATCGTTTTTGATACTAAGGTTAGACAGATATGCTAACTCTGAAATCTTGTAATCCGTTACAAAGGGTGTGGTTTGGTGAGCAACAGAAAGGTAGGTAGAACCTACACCAAAAGCCAGACCTTGACCACTACCTGTAGGAGATATATCCATCTGACCAACATAAGACAAATTGTTATAAACTTTATACAAGTTCACATAAGGAGAGTTGGTTCCGTAAGTTATAGCCAAGAACTTACCGTCAGAACTATAGGACACCCCCAAAACAGCACTAGTTGGAATTACATCGGCCAACTGCTCTTTAGTAAATGTGTCGCCATTTCTTGAATAAGTTATAAATCTATCACCTGCAGAAACACCTACTGCAACCTGAAATGTATCCGGCCTAAATTCGATAGAACGACACTCACCATCAGGTAACGATAAGGGATCATCTAATTTAGTAAACGTGTCTCCTGATCGTTTGTAAAATGAAACAAATGGAGACGTAGCAAATGCTACCGCTAAATAAGTGTTGTCAGAACTGAAACTAACGCCTCTTCCTGAACCTGTTGGTAAGATAGAAGGATCATCTAATTTAGTAAACGTGTCTCCTGATCGTTTGTAGATAGTCAAAAATCTAGATGTAGCATGTGCTACCGCTAAATATGTGTCATCAGGACTGAAAGCCACACCACTAGCGTTTCCCGTAGGTAACGCAGAAGGGTTTGCTAATTTAGTAAACGTGTCTCCTGATCGTTTGTAAATAGTAATATAAGGAGAATTTGTATGACCGACAACAAGATAGTCTCCGTTACTACTAAAATCCACAGAAAAAGCATTTAATGTTGGAAGTGTACTTGGATTTGCTAATTTAGTAAACGTGTCTCCTGATCGTTTGTAAATAGTAATATAAGGAGAAGAAACATGAGCTACCGCTTTGTAAACCCCATCATTACTATAGGCAACACCAAATCCGTTATTAGTTGGCAAAATGTTAGCGTCAGCTAGTTTATTTTGGTTAATGACTGTATAAACGGGATCGCCAGCACCTACAGCACCTCCCAACTCATATTCACTTTCTACTTGACCATCAATTTTCACCCCACTTTCACCCTGTAAGATAAAAGCCGTACCATTGTAGCGCACTGTATAGACGGATTCTGCATTTAAGTCGCCTGATGACAAAACGCTACCATCTGAACTTATTACACTAACAGCACCTAAACTGTTAACATTAAGAGTAACCGGTCCGGTATTTTGAGTTGCATTTTTAAACACTACCCCTAATCCTTCGACTAATACAGATGGAGCAGGACTTAACGTAATCGTTTTAGCGTTTTCTCCACTGGCTAACCCATATCCCGGATGCTTCACGTAGTCCGCCGGATGCGTCGTAAGGAAATCAGCCACTTCTGTGTTAACCTCGGCCGTCGGCTGCTTTCCAGCACCATTGAGTGTGCCTACTCCATTAACCTGACCTTTTTCAGATGCTAGCAAGAAACCTTCTCCCTGCTGTTCCTCGAACCAATCATTAAAGATCTGCGCGAAGTCCAGGAGATCCTGCTGTAGTTGAGCCGTCGCATCTGCAAGATCAGTAGAAAATTGGTCAGATTCAATTTGCAATTCTGCCTGACGAGCTGTAATCCATGCCTGCAGTTGATCTGTCGGGATACTGATCAGTGAATACACTAGTCCACACAAATCCTCATCCAGTCGCTCATCGATAAAATCAGTAGCCTCTAATGATGAAGTGTTTGCTCTGACCCTTACCTGACCAAGACTAATCTCGTAAATAAAATTATCACGTTGGAGTGCAGGGGGTACGGGATTTTCAGCATATTCCCCCTCTTTAATTACCGTGACAGTTTCTCGCTCGCTGTTTCTGAGATCATGCCTAACTACAAAACGATCAATGCGATCAAGCGTGGGATCAGCGATATTATGAGTTAAAACTTTATCGGTCGTGTTTTTATAACGATAACCCTTTATGATCGCACGACCCGGCTCGATAATGGTTTCCAATGTTCCGTTTTGTACGACGGCTTTTAATGAGGGTTGACCGTCCACATGCAACAATCCTGAGGACAGCACGTCCCCAAAATAATCAGCAAAATCACTCGCTAAATACACCCGGTCATATACGCCCGGTGACACTTCATTTGCGTTAAAAAAGTAACTGAACTCTGGCATGTTTTCACTCCTTTATATTGCGTTGTATAGCTTGCTGTATGTGATATTTACGATTGCACCCTGGATATCGCTGTCTGCCGTGTATTCGATATCATTCTCCCCGATTGCAAGCTCAAAGAATGTTGCAGCATCATCAATCCAGTTAAATACATTGCGCCGGGTACCGTCTGACTCCACAAAAAACACTGTGCCTGCCTCTGTGTCGATCTCCATGATCTCGCCCTCAAGCAACTCCTGATTGATCTTGATAAACTCACCAGTTGTATTATTAATGATCATAGGATTAAGCGCTGGTCCATGAAACTCGACAAAGATCGGCGCAGGGCTGTCACCGTCATTGATCATCTGTCTTCGGTCACGCTGAATACCAAAGATAAAAGGTCCACTGACCGGGAATCGGAACCGTGGCTCAAAAGTAGGTTCTTGAGTTTGTTGAAGCGTGCGCCAAAATGGGTTTGGGCATGTCAAATCTATAACAGCAATTTGATGAGTACGTGACCGACCCTCACCACTTAAATACCTTGGCACATGATCCGCGGCACCATATGTCTCTTTGATTCTCCCTCCATATTCGTATTGGATTCTCAGTTGTCCTGAGACCGGGTTACAAACCTTCCCAAGGTGTTCTCTTTTCGTTGAAATGTCTTCATCGTTGGTACCTTTTATCAAGACCTCAATATTGATAAAACGAGGTATCAGTTTACTATCGATGTAAGTTCTTCCCTGCTGGTAAGGGGCTGCTTGCATTTGAATGTCAGCATCTACATCACCAAGCCCAATTATGCTCTGTATGACGTATGGTCCTGTTTCAGCCAATTGAACGCTAT
>NZ_JACNMS010000015.1 GCF_020595125.1 Jeotgalibacillus aurantiacus | reverse complement strand
ATAGGTGTATTTTTTATGTCTTAGAAGGTCATTCCTCTCTATTTGTTGAACCATTACAACAGGGAGGAATAATATCTATGACAAATATCAAAGCTGAAAATTTACTATTATTTTTATCTGAATACCAGCATGCGAAACAAAAAGCTTTTAATAGCGTACTGGTTGAACTTTTAATCGAACACGGACTTGTGAAAGATAAAGATGCACTTAATGAAAAAATAAGTGCTGTAATGGACGAAAGAATGGATGATATTTTAAAAGAAATTGAAAAACTTATAGATTTGAAAAATAAAAAAGAATTATAAGGGCATCTCAACTGAGGTGCTCTTTCGTTTGTGAAGGTGGTGAAACGATGAAATCTTTAAGGGTCATAAGAGATTTTGAACAGCTGGGGGAAATTAAACAATATAACTCAATATTGCTGGCTCACAGATATCATACGGTTGGAGAGGTTGATCTCAATATCAATTTTTACAGTCCTAACGCCGAGCTGATCGAAAAAAACAGTCTCATACGTTTTGATGGCCGAAACGATCGAGTGTATCAAATTAAACATAAGGAAATCGGTCTGGATGAGTTAGGAAAAGCATCGGAAAACTGGACTATCAAAGCATTTCCACTGAAAGCATTTTTAATGCAACGTATTACTTATCCTCCATCTCACACAGCTTATGACAATAAATCCGGATCCGCAGAGACTGTCATGAAACATTATGTGGAGCGCAATTTTATAACTCCAGATGATCCGAATAGGGTTTTTCCGAACCTCGTCATTGCGCCGGATCAGGAGCGTGGACCAAACGTCAGTTGGCAATCTCGGTTTAAAAATGTGGCTGAAGAATTAACCGAAATCAGCCTTGCATCAGGTTTAGGGTGGGAGATCTATCTGGATATCCCTAATCAGCGTTACGTGTTTGATGTTGTCCAGCCGTCAGATCGTACGATGAGTCAATCAGTTCTGCCACCGGTAAGGTTCGAACCGACTTTAAAAACCATCGCGGCTATGCAATATACAACATCAGACCTCAATTATAAAAATTTTGCTTATGTAGCCGGTCCGGGTGAAGGGATTGAGCGCATTGTGAAAGGAGTAGGAACCTCTACAGGCGCTAACAGGTATGAGCTATTTATCGACGCACGAGACGTACCTGATCAGACGAACGATGATCCACCTTTACCTCGTCCTCTTGTGGACATCGAGACTGATCTTGAGATACGTGGGTTGAGAGAACTTGAGAAAATGATCCAGGAACAATATCTTGAGGCGCAGATACTAACAAAATCACAATTAATTTATGAGACTGATTATTTTCTTGGTGACATTGTGACGGTAAGAAATAAAAATTGGAATGTCGGACTGGATGCCAGGATAACGGAACTCTTAGAAGTACATGAATCTGGGGGATATAAAATCAGCGCAACGTTTGGGAATAATATGCCGACTTTGATTGATAAAATCAAGCTACAGTTCCAGCAGATCAGCGGAGAGGTTAGAAAATAAAAGAGAGAAGACTCGGCCCATTCGCCGGGTCTTTTTATATGCAACAAGGGGGTCCATTTCATTATTTAAGAGAGGAAGATAAGCGTGGACAATCTATTTTTATTACATGCCGGAGGTGTCGATTTGGAACATTTAGAAGTAGTTCGATTTTATTTATTTGGTAACGTGAGGTTTTTGGATTTTCTGCTGATCTTGATGGCAATTGATGTAGTGACGGGGATTTTTAAGGCGATTAAAAATCATAACCTGTGGTCACGAAAGAGTCTATTCGGTTATGCTCGTAAGATTCTGATCTTTGGTGTGATCATAGTCGCAAACATTATTGACCAGGTCCTCGGCATGAATGGTGCCATTACTTACGCCACAGTCATGTTTTACATTGCCAATGAGGTCTTATCCATCATAGAAAACTTGGCGGAAGTCGGTGTTTTGGTGCCGAAAGAAATTGCTGAGCGATTGTTGGTCATCCAAACCGATAAACAGCAGATTAGCAATGAGATCAAAGAAGAACTGATCGGTAGCAAGGTTGATGAAGAACTGAAAAAGAAGGGGTGAATTATTTTGAGCAGAGTAGCATTAAAAACACTTATAGATCGCAGTGTTAAAAACATGGGTGCTGTCCATCCATATGTAAAAGACATTACAATCCGGATGATCAGTCAGGCTTATAACGAGGATATAAATGTGCAGATTAGTAGCGGCTATCGTTCTCACGCTGAACAAAACCGATTATACGCTCAAGGTAGAACGGAGCCCGGTAATATCGTGACAACGGTTAGAGGGGGACAGTCTGTGCATAATTACGGTCTGGCCGTTGATTATTTCCTCACTAATGAAGACGGCACCCAAGCGATATGGACCGTTAATACTCAATGGCGCAGAGTAGCTGCTATTGGGAAGTCGTTAGGTTTTAGCTGGGGTGGTGACTGGAAAAGCTTTTATGATCCACCACACTTAGAATATACAAAAGGATTGACTTGGCGTGATCTTCAAGCTGGTAGACGGCCGTCATTCCCATCCATTCCTACACCACCGACAAAGACTTGGCTCGAGTCGGGTGATTCCGGAAATGAAGTGAAGAAGCTGCAAAAACTGTTAGTCGAAATGGGTTATAAGTTCATTGTGGACGGAATATTTGGTCCAGCCACTGAAACTGCATTGAGAGATTTTCAGCTTCGCCAAAGAATAGCTGCAGATGCAGTTTATGGTGTGAAAACAAAAGCGCTATTAGAAGAAGCTGTTGAAAATTTAAAGTCAGCTGCACTTAAAAATGAGGAGGAGATTTACTTGAAACCCACATCACCAACACTAAGACAAGCTGTGATTGATGAGCTGAAGAAAGCAAATAAAGAAGGCATTCTCTCTGATAAGTGGTACAAGCAGGCTGAGAAAGGTGAGCTTACTCAGTCAGATGCGATTGCATTAAAGTTTATCATCGACCAGCGCAAGAACTAGCAACAGCCTCTGTCTTAACCGGCAGGGGCTCTTTTTTTGTTTACAAAAAGAACGCTTGTTCGTATAATGAGCATAAGGATATTAGGTGTAAGGTCATTTTGATAACTATGTAAAATTTACTATTAATTTGTAAAGGAAGTGGTATAATGGACAAAAAAAGACACACAGGTCACCCCGCATGTCGAATCCTGTAACAATTATAGCATTTTAAATCCATGCTAAGCAATGACTTGAAGGGTGACCTCAAGGAGGAGCTTATGGGAAATCAACCAGTCACTATTTTTGGGTATGAATTAATTACACCAAAATATTTAGAAAAAGGAAATTATGATATTGGGAGATTTGACTTTGAAGATATAGGATATTTCTTCGGAGAAATATTAAAAATCCCCTTAAAGGATCGTGCATTTCGAAAAAAAAATAAAATGATCAACTTGCTTTCGTTTTCAAACGCAAATGATCAAGATTTTTATGAGGGTGTTTTTGATACAGCTAGATTTGGAAAAGATCAAAAAATTATAAACATATACGATTATACTCATGCAGGGGATAAAGGTAAAAATCAAGGATTGACAAACCAAGTAAATTTCTTAATTCATAAGAAGACTGGATTACTCTTAATTGAAAAAGACTCTGAAAATGTTGCTAGGGGTAATTTTATTCAGACATATATACGCTATCACAAAGACTTGATCCATCCTTATATAGAAGGATTTAATAAAAAGTTTAATCCGAGTAGAATATACAAAAACCGTTTCTTGAAAGTGATAAGCTTACCATCAAAATCTTTTTTTGAAGACATAAAGGAATTTTCCACAATTAAAGATGCATATTATTATAAGGATATATCTCAGGACACTGGTAAGAGTAACGAGGCTTCAAACTTACTGTACTTGGCTACACTTGCTGAAGAAAACGGAATGAAAAATATGACCAGAGTTAAAATGACTTTCGAAAACAAAGTTCCAAAAAGCTCAATTAAAGGAATTGAGGCTTACTTTAAAAAACTTCATGAAGCACAATATTTCGATGGCTTTGGAGTAACAGGCCGGTTACCTTCGGGAAGAAATAGAACTATTGAATTATTAAATGTACAAAGAGCGTTTGATGTTTCTGTTGAACACCATGAAAATGGATTACCAGTGATTGATGATTTGCACACCGAAATGATGTTAATTGCAAAAAAAGATAATCCTTTATCACATAAAATTAAAATTGAGCAATTTCGAGGAGTGTTCGAAAATGGTTCTAAAAAAGAGAGTGAGAAAGGAGAAAGTTGAAGGGAATTATGAAAAAGTAGGAAGAGACTTCAGAGAAATTCTTCATAATTATGGAGTTTACTCTACAAAATTAGAAAAGACATTATTTATTACGACTCCTTTAGTGGTTTCTACTGTGATTTTCATATACTTTTACCTTTTTGAAGATTCCAATTTAAAATTGCTTAATTATATTCTTGAGTTGAATTCAGATGCTTTATCGGTAATTGCTATCTTGGCGGGTTTTAACACGACGAGCTTAGCGATTATCGCCGCTAGTAACAATGAGGTACTAAGATTTTTAAGGAGTAAAAAGCTAAAAAATAATTCTGGTACCATACTAAAGCAATTAATTTCATTCTTTTCGTTTGCTATATTAATTCAGTTAATTGTTTTAATAATAGGTATCTTATTATCGGTTGTATCTAGCACTTTTAAAGAAGTTAGTGAAACTTTTCCTTTGATAAGGGGACTCTTTGTAAGAGTTCCGCTATCAATTTTAGGTTCGATCTGGCTGTCATCTATATTATTTACAATTATGATTTCAGTAAGAAATGCAACTTTATTGTATCGTTATGTTTTATTTGTAGCTGATTTTGATTTGGAGGATTCAAAAAGTGATGAAAGTTAAATCCAGTTAATCACAAAAAGCCCCTTACTATTAAAAAGTGAAAGGGGCTTTATTTTACAACCGAAAAGAACGTTTGTTCTTGTATTGATCAAAAAGGAGGGAACATTGATGAAAGAAAAGCTCTTCAAGTATAGGCAGCAGGGACATACCGTTAAGATGATCTATATGGACAAAACAGGCTTATGTTCGGAGCGGAGGATCAAGATCAGGCAGTTGGGCGAGAACTCATTTACGGCTTTCTG
>NZ_JACNMS010000014.1 GCF_020595125.1 Jeotgalibacillus aurantiacus | reverse complement strand
TTACGGACAGGGTATTGGTCAGGAGTTGGTTAGTCCAATTCATACAATACCTACAAAAGATCGTTTCAGCTTAGTGACGGCTTTCTTAATGAAATATTATGGACAAGGCACGGGACACAGTTTGGACGAACCCTTGCACACCATAACATCCGGGGGAAATAAATTTGGTCTTGTCACTGTAGCAGGCATTAATTATCAAATAACGGATATCGGGATGAGGATGCTGCAGCCACACGAACTATTTTTAGCTCAGGGATTCCCTAAAGAATACATCATCGATAAAGATTATAAAGGCCGTAAATATCCGAAATCAGCACAGGTTGCCAGGTGCGGCAATTCAGTTCCTCCACCATTCGCAGAAGCGCTTGTGAGAGCGAACCTTCCTGAAATGTGCGTAAATCGTGAAATGGTCAAATATAGTCTGCAAGCATGAAAGGAGCGGATCAGTTTGTACAAAGATTCGAGTCGTGCATTGTTAAGCGAACGCTATGGGAATATGATCATTGGAAATTATGAAGTGAATTTTGATGTTAGGAAAAAGACTGATGATCGTACTTGGTATGTCTGGGCATATAACCGAAACACCGGAAAAGAGGGATGGGTTAGGTATTCTCAAATCAGAAGAGCGGAAAAATATGCTGCTATTGAAGAAAGTGATAACGAATTAAATTACCCTCATCCGGCATATGTAACGGTCGGGAAAAGAAAAATGCTCATAGGAAGATATGAAACTGTTGATGAAGCTCAGGAGGCAGAGGAGAGAGCAAAAGAGGCGCTGTATGGATGATTGTATCTTATGTGGTGTCTATGTCCCTCAAGGCGAGGATGTCTGTCCGAACTGCTATAGAGAGTATTTCGACATAATAGAACCAAAGGGAGAAGGTGCGCCGGAGTGAAATTCAAAATTGCAGGGTACCAGGTCACGACTGATCCGCTTAACTACAAAGTGGAGAAAGAGATACAAAAGATAGGGGATGACGGTCAGCCGCTCCAAGGTCAGTTCACAATGAGATTCGTGGGCTACTATCCCAATATGGAGCGGGTATGTGAAGCGTTGCTTGAACATGAATTGAAACCCAGTGATGCTGAAAACCTTGCTGAAATCGTCGAACTGATCATTCGCAGTAAGCGTGAGATCATAGCTGCTGTTAGAGAGTGGGGGCAAACAGGTGAAAAAGCACAAACCACTGAAGAAGCTGGTGTACTCGCTGACTGAATCGAAAATTGAACAGGTGATCGCTGCTCATGAGGAAAGAGGATGGAAGCGAGGCAGTGACATTAAACCGCATGGCTATGGTTTAGGCTGCCTAATGACATTTGACAACGGGAGGGACGTCTGATGGACAAAGAGATCACAATCAGCGCTGAAGAGATCTTCGAGCACATTCAATTAAAGATAGCTCATCAAAAAGCCCTTGTCGAGGTTAATGGCAATAATGATAGCGGGATCGACATAGGCAAAGAAGAAAGTATCTTAGAGGCATTGGAGGATCTGTTAAGTGAGATATCCGAATAATCAGGATTTTTCTTTTAACGATGTAAAGCTTACTGTAGATCAGTACCTTGCCTTGAAAGAAATGAAATACCTGGATAAGCAGATTGCTGTGAAAGCCAATACCAGTGTTGCAAGGCTCAGGGGCTGGAAAAAACTAAATAACATTGAGCGGATTATCGCAAGTATTAAGAAGGAGCGGCTGATTGAACGTCGCTCGATGATTCATTATAACAATTACGAGCGGTACTGAGGGGGCTATTGCTTTGCAAATCATCAAAAACTACGCAGATCTTACTAGGAAAATCAGCATTATCGAAACACAGATAGAAATGTTCGAAGTGGACATTGACTTCTGGTTTGGTAAGAGCTCTATTCCATTCAGTTCAAAGGGAGCGGCTGGCTTCGGTATTGAAACCGCAGCATGGAACACTGACCGGGTATTAGAGAAGCTGGACCAGCTCCGGAAGATGTTAGAGTTCTATCAAGAGATCAAAAGTGAAATGGATGACAATATCAATTCACTCGATGGTCTGGAGTATAAGATCTCTTACATGCGATATATAGAAAACAAAAACTATAAGGAGATCGCTGATCAATTGGGCTACAGCTATGGCTACATAAGGAATGTGGTCGCTAACATCAAAAAACATGACAATGATGTGACACAGCATGTGAAAAAAGCCTGATATACTGAAAGCATAGAAAACCCCTTTCAACTTCTATATTCAGACTTTGGTTGGTCTGAGCCATTGAAAACCACCTGACACTCGTTGGGTGGTTTTTGTTATAAAAAAGAGGAATATGGATATTTATGTAGAAATTATAAAATGTAATACAAATCTTAGGAGGGGTTACTATGAACCAAATTAAAAAAGCTGTAGAGGAAAAAATGACAACTATCGATGATGATTTAAAAAAGTTTGATGAAGTATTGGCTAGAGAAAAAGAAGCAGCAGAAAGACAAGCTTCATCTTTACACGAAACTTCAAATGAGCTAATACCACTTTTGAAAAAAATCAGAGAAAGGAGGATATTTTTTCAAGGCGTTGAAACCAAATATAGAAGTACAAGAGGTCCAGTTCTAGGTCACGATATAGATGATAATGCCTTGTTTATTTACGATATTGATAGAGAATCTCCAATTCGTCTCGATCTATATGACGATGAGGAAAAATTAACATCATGGATCAATATCATTAAGCGCACAGGATATGTGAATGCAATTATTAGCTTAAAAAATACTTTGACATTAATTGATAACATCATGATTAAAGCTGAAGAAAATATAAGTGAATTGAACTCTGATCTTAACAAATATGATAAATAAATTATTAACCCTGCGCTAAGTAGCGTAGGGTTTTTATTATTAAATTGTGAGGTATTGTATGAATTTTTATAAAACAAGACATTGGGAAAAGAAACGCTCAATCATCTTGAGGCGTGATAAGTACGAATGCCGTGAATGCAGAAGATATGGTAAGACTACAGTCGCAAGCATGGTTCACCATATTTATCCGCGTGAGGATTATCCTGAGCTGTCACTGATCAGCCAGAACTTGCTGAGCCTTTGTAACACTTGTCACCAGAAGATGCATGCCAGAACGTCACATGAATTAACTGATAAGGGATTAGAGTGGACGAAGAGGATAGGTCCCCCCACCTCTCTCCTCCCGTAAAAAGAACACCGGGGACCGGTGAGTGGGGGCTTTTCCAATAGAGCGCATATTTGAAAATATTTTTTTCGGGAGGTGAGGGCGATTGTCAAAGATTCCAAGTACGCAAACGATCAAGAATGCGACCATCAAAGATATGAAAGCGCTCGGTGTTCATAAACCGCAGTATAACAGGCTTATCTCAGTTTATTCAGAACTTGTCCATCAGTACCTTTTACTCAATAAAGAGTTCATCGATGGCGGTTATGAGTATGAAAGTTCGTCAGCTGCAGGCAGTGCAAAAAAGTCGCCAATTGTTGCGACACTGGAAGGGTTAAGAAAGGACATTCTTGCATACTCAGATCGCCTTTGCCTGAATCCGAAAAGTGCTTCTGAATCGAAAAAATCAGATAAAGGAAAACAATCTGCTTTAGCGAGTGTTTTAAATGCCCTCGACTAAATTTAAAAACTATGATGTGGTAGTTGAGTATGCGACCAGCATTGTAGAAGACAGAAAAATCGCATGTAAAGAAACAAAGCTGATGTGCCAAAGATTTTTTCGCGACTTGAAAAATAAAGATTATGATTTTAACCCGAAAGATGCTGAATTTGTCATCGGTATAATAGAAAAAACCTTCGTCCATCAAAAAGGAGAAGATATGAATGGCTTTCCGTTACGCGGTAAGCCTTTTTTATTGGAGCCGTGGCAGAAATTTGTCGTCTACAATCTTCTCGGATTTTTTCATACCGGAACCAGGTTAAGAAAATATAAAGAGGCTTTTATCATGCTTGCTAGAAAGAATGGTAAAACACCATTCATGAGTGCGCTTGCCTGGGGCCTTGGACTTTTGGAGAGGAAATCTGGTGCTGAGATCATCATCGTTGGCGCTTTATTAAAGCAGGCTATGCAAAGTTTTAATTTCATCAACTATAACCTGAAAAAAATGGGCGAAGAGGAAAACTTCCGGATTCTTGATAACAACCAGGAGCACAGCATCAGCGGTGAGCTGGGTGATGGTTATATGAGAATTGAAACGATCGCCGGCAATAGTGACCGAATGGACTCTTTGACGACATTGATTCAGATTCTGGATGAGCTGCACCTCTATAAAAATGCCAGTCAGTACAATACCATTCGTGAATCCGGTAAAGCCTATCGAAACAGTTTGTGTATCGGGATCACGACGGCCGGCAATAACATGAACAGTTTTTGCTATAACCGGATGACCTACTGTCAAAGGATATTAGAAGGCACGGTAATAGATGAGAAGATTTTTATATTCATTGCAAAAGCAGATGAAGATGAAAATGGTGATGTCGATTACACAAGCGCGGCAGAACATGAGAAAGCCAATCCGAATTACAACGTTTCAGTATCTGGTCGTGAGTTAATGAGTGATGCGCTGGAAGCTCAAAATGATCCACAGCAACGAAAGTCATTCTTAGCGAAATCACTTAATAAATACACTTCGGCATTAAAGGCATATTTCAATCTTGATGAGTTCAGAGCGTCTGATCGTCAGCATAAGTGGACCATTCAGCAGCTGGCAAAGATGCCGGTTGAATGGTACGGAGGCGCTGACTTAGCGAAACTCCACGATTTAAACGCTACTGCGTTATATGGCACATACAAAGATATCGATATCACGATTACGCATGGATTCTTCCCGATTACTCAGGCTTACATTAAAGCGGATGAAGATAATATCCCGTTATTTGGCTGGAAGGATGACGGATGGCTCACCATGCCGAACACTCCAATCGTCAGTCATGATGATTTAATTAAATGGTTCATGATGATGAGGGATATGGGGTTTAAAATAAAGCAGGTTGGCTTTGACCGTAAGTTTGGTCAGGAATTCTTCTTAGGAATGAAGCGACAGAAATTCAGCATTGTGGATCAACCGCAGTACTTCTATAAAAAATCACAAGGTTTCAGACGTATCGAATCCAAAGCTAAAGCAGGTAAATTTTATTATTTGGGATCCCAAGCATATGAGTACTGTCTGCAAAATGTGAGAGGCATTGAAAAAGTCGATGACATGATTCAGTACGAGAAAGTGACACCGGATATGCGAATTGACTTGTTCGATGCAAGTGTATTCGGAGCGGTCAGGATGTTAGAAAATATGGAGAAATCAAGTTCAGCTGCTAAGTGGCTCAAAGGGGGTGAAAATTAATGGCTTCAAAGAAACGCAAAAATCGGAATCGAAACCAAAATCAACAATCCCGATCCTCTGAGTCTACTCAATCGCCTGTGGGATTCCTGTTATCGACGGATGCATACGACACTTTATGTGTGCCAGGTTACACCCGTATTGCAGACAATCCGGAAGTAAAGATCGCGGCCCATAAAATCGCTGAACTGATCTCATCCATGACGATCCACTTGATGCAGAATACCGATAAAGGTGATGTCCGGGTCCGTAATGCGCTGGCACGTAAGATTGACATCAATCCATATAGTCTCATGACCCGTAAATCGTGGATCTATAACATTGTTTACACGATGCTTATCGACGGCGATGGGAATAGTGTTGTTTATCCTCAAATTAAAAATGGACTGATTGATGAGCTCATTCCTTTACGGCCATCCCGTGTGAATTTTATTGATACGGACTTTGCTTATCAGGTCCAATATGGAGACAAAATTTATAACCATGATGAAGTGCTTCATTTCATTCTTAATCCAGATCCGGAGAAGCCATATATGGGACAAGGGCTCCGGGTAGTATTGAAAGATATCATCAAAAATCTCAGGCAGGCAAGTGCCACAAAGAATACTTTTATGAGTGGGAAATACATGCCATCTCTGATTGTAAAGGTCGACTCAATGACCGCAGAACTTGCAAGTGAAGAAGGTCGAGACGGCGTATACAATACTTACTTAAAGTCGAGTGAAGGCGGCAAACCGTGGATCATCCCTGCTGAATTACTTGAGGTCGAACAGGTGACGCCACTTTCATTAAAAGATTTAGCCATCAATGAAGCAGTCGAATTGGATAAAAAGACAGTAGCAGGCATTTTTAATGTTCCTGCTTTTTTTCTTGGCGTTGGTGAGTACAAGAAAGATGAATACAACAATTTCATTAACTCCACCATCCTGCCGATCGCAAAAGGCATGGAGCAGGAAATGACTCGAAAACTAATTCTCGCTGAGGATTGGTTTTTTAGGTTCAACTCGCGCAGCCTGTACGCCTACGACCTGAATGAGTTGAGACAGCTTGGTGAGTCAATGACTCGCAGTATGGCGATGAGTCGGAATGAGTGGCGTGATTCAGTCGGGTTGAGTCCTCGTGATGATATGGAGGAACTCCTTGCGCTCGAAAACTTTATCCCGGCAGACCGGCTTGGTGATCAAGGGAAATTGAAAGGTGGTGAGAACAATGAATGAACGTCAGATGAGAAGTTTTGAAGTGGATCTGACAACCAGGGCAGAACCTGAGAATGGTGAAATGATCATCGAGGGTTATTTCGCGCTTTATAATTCTGAAACGGAATTATGGCCGGGCGCATTTGAAGAGATCGCACCAGGTGCATTTGACGGAGCTGCCGCTAATGATGTTCGTGCTCTCATCAATCATGACACATCCAAGGTCCTTGCCCGGACGGCTTCCAATACCCTAACCATCCGTGTGGATGAAAAAGGGTTATGGGGTCAGATCCGCGTAAATGAAAATGACTCTGAAGCAGTCAATCTTTATCACCGGGTCAAGCGGGGCGATGTCAATCAGTGCAGCTTCGGTTTTTTGGTCGAAGAAGAATCATCTGATTACCGGGATGACGGGACCATGAAATGGACGCTGGAAAAAGTGGATGTCATAGAGGTGTCAGTGGTGACGTTTCCTGCTTATGCAAATACTGCGGTTGCAGCTCGTCAAAAGGATATGGAGCGGGATAAAAAGCGTCAGCTCGAAGCGAAGAAAACGAAGATAAGGGAGAGGTTGAAAAATGGCACTAAAACAGCTAATGCTTAATAAAAAAATCGATCAACGTAAAAAATTGCTTGAGGATTTACGAGCAAAGGATGAGGATTTTAAAACTCGTTCTGAGCAACTTGAACAGGCGATTGAAGAAGCAGAGTCTGATGAAGAGGTTGCCACTGTGGAAGAAGAGGCAGAGGCTTTTGAAAAAGATCAAACAGATCATGAATCTGAAAAAAATCGTCTTCAGGGTGAAATTGACGAGCTTGAAAAGGAGCTTGAAGAACTGAATCAAAATGCTCCAAAAAACAAAGAGGACGAACAGCGATCAGCTGGGACTCAGATTCAAACGAGAACTCAATCAGGGGAGGCAATTGGAATGAAAGTAAACAAAGGATTTTTTAAAGGGATGGAGCGTTCTGCTGCCACTCATTTTGTAGAACGTCAAGAGGTGAAGAAATTCCTTGTTGATATTCGAGAAGGGAACATTCTTTCAGAGAAACAAATGGAGAAGCGTAATGTCCAGGGTGCTGAGCTTGGAATTCCGGAGATTGTGCTGAGCTTAATCAGAGATAACCTACACCGTTATTCAAAATTGATTAACCGTGTAAACCTTCGTCGACTGAGTGGAAAAGCGCGCCAAAACATTGTTGGTGATATCCCTGAAGCAGTGTGGACGGAAGCGTGTGCAAAATTAAATGAGCTTGATCTTAAATTCCATCAGATTCAAATGGATGGTTATAAGGTTGGCGGTTATATTCCGGTTTGCAATGCGACACTTGAGGACACTGATTTTGACCTAGCGAATGAAATCCTTGATGCTCTTGGACAAGCAATGGGTCTTGCGATTGATAAAGCGATCCTTTACGGGACAGGTGCAAAAATGCCTGTTGGGATTGTGACACGTCTTGCTGAAACAGCTGAGCCGTCATACTGGGGTCAAAATGAAAAACCTTGGGTTAATCTTTCGACAACAAATATCGGTCAAGTAGCCGGAGCAGATGCCAAGACTTTATTTGCAAATCTGGTTCGTTTCAGCGGAAAAGCCAAAGCGAATTACGGGAATGGAGCAAAGTTCTGGGCGATGAATGAAAACACTTATACTGAGCTGCAGGCGTTAATGGTGGAGTTTAATGCAGCAGGGGCCATCGTTTCAAGCCTTAATAACACGATGCCTGTTATCGGTGGAGAGATCGTGGTCCTTCCGTTTATGGCTGATGGAGATATTGTCGGCGGTTACGGTTCTCACTATATCCTTGCTGAGCGTTCCGGATCTACTTTTGCAGTATCTGAACACGTTCAATTCATTGAAGATAATACGGTATACAAAGCGACTTCTCGATATGACGGACGTTCAATTTCTGGTAACGGGTTTGTCGCAATGAATATCAAAGGTACTGCACCAGCAACATCCGTAGCCTTTGCACCTGATGAAGCAAATGAAGTTGTACCTGAAGGAGCATAATCCACAGAAAGGGTGATGAATTATGGCAAAGTATGAAGTGATCAAAGATTTTACTGACCTGCAGGATGAGAACCACATTTACCGGTCGGGGGATAAATTCCCCCGGAAAGGTCGGGCCAAAAAAGAACGGATTGAAGAGCTCATGTCAGCTGAAAATAAGCGTGGTGAACCATTGATCGAAGAAGTAGAAGGCGATGAGTGATGAATTCTGCAACGATTTTACCAATCGTTAAACAAAAAATCGGACTGAGAACGGCAGTACGAGACACCTATATTGAAAGCATCATCAAAGGTGTGATCAAAGAGTTTGAAAGCAGACAGGGACTTACACTGGATGAACAGGATCATAGTCATGTCATGCTTGTGGTCGACTATTCAGCTTATCGGTATGAAACACCTGGTCAGCCGGATCAGCTACCGCACAATTTACGGTACCGGTTAAAAGAGCTGTATTTTCAGCAGCACAGCAAGGGGTGATCAGATGGCGAACTGGGATCATGAAATTACTTTAATCACTCCTGGCTATTCTGATAAGGATTCAGATGGTTTCGCTATAGAAGTAGATGCTGATGAGGACACGATCCTTGCTCGAAAACTGCCTGTTCGTTCTCAGGAGTTCTATGCCGCAGCACAATCGAACTTCACCATTGAACAGATATTCGAAGTCCATATCTTTGAATATAAGGGACAGAAAAAATTGTCCTTTGAAGGAAATGAATATCGTGTTTATCGAACTTTTGAGAAACCAGGTCATCTGATTGAGTTATATTGTAGCCGCATTGATGAAAACCATAATAGAGAGGGGAATCAACATGACACAAACTCATAAAGTGAAACGTCTTTTAAAAGACAAGGACGGGACGTATTACAAAAAAGATGATCTATACACCAATACCTCACAGACCCGAATCGACGAATTAATCGATAAGGGTTTTTTAGTTGCTGCTGACGCGGAAGTTAAGGCTGAACTAAAACACCTGGGAGGCGGTCATTATGAATTACCTAATGGCGAAAAGGTTAGAGGTAAGGAAAAAGCGATTGCCGCCCTGAACGATCAGTCATGAATATCCAGATTGATGGGTTAAGTCAGATTGCTGACAAACTTCGCAAAATGGCAGAAAATGCTCCTGAAATCGAAAAGAAAGCAGTAGAGGCAGCAGGAGATTACCTGAAAGATAAAATATCAGATAACGCTTATAAAACCGGTCTCGTAAGACGTACAGGCAAGGCGGCCACTTCGGTGATTAAGACTGAATATAAGAATGGAAAACTTGAAGTCGGGTACTCCAATCAGGGGAATGCGGCTTTTTATATGTTCTTTCATGAGTTTGGTACGTCGAAAATGAAAGCAACGCCTGTTGTCCGTCCGGTGTTTATACGGGAAAAGGTGAACCTGATTAACATCATGGCTGATGAAATGAAAAAGGGGATGGGGCTATGAGTGTCACTGGTGTGATTCAGTCTGCACTTGCGCCGGTTTCCGTTCCGACGGCGCTTCACTTTTACAGCGGAGCGGCTACGACCTATATCGTGTATTTCGAGGTTGTGAACCGACCCGATTTGCACGCAGATAACCAGTTAGAGAATACGCTCTCAAATGTTCAGGTGAGCTTGTATTCAAAAGGTAACTATAATGAACTTTTAGATCAGGTGAAGCTATTAATGAAAGAGTCGGGCTTTTTATACACCGGTGGGATCTCGGGGTATGAGCAGGACACTAAATTTTATCACTATCATCTGACGTATAACTATTCAATTAAAATTCAAGGTTGAGTTTTTTGATATTTAAAAACAAGGAGGAATATCCATGGCCTTTACAGGTTTGATTAAATTCCATTATGCAAAACAATTAACTGATGAACCAGGTGTGGGTGCAACATATGACACACCAAAGCCGGTTGGTGCGGCAATTTCACTTTCAGAAACTCCCACTACAAGTATGACAACGCTTTATGCGGAAAACGGACCTTCTGAAACAGCTGCAGCTAATGGTCCGACAGCTGCTGAAATCGGCGTGAAAGATTTAACGGATGAAGTGCTTGCGGATCTGCTTGGTCAAACAATTAATGCAGATGGTGTGCGTATCCAGAGTCGAAATGATACTGCTCCTTATGTTGCCCTAGGCTTCCAGATGACTAGTGAGTCTGGGGATGATGCTTTTGTATGGTTATTCAAAGGGAAATTCGCTCGTCCATCACGAACGGCGAATACAAAGGGTGAATCAGTAGAGTTCAACACGCCTACAATCACAGCAACGTTCATTTCACGCGATTTTGACGGTGAGGAAAAAGCGACGATTCGTAAAAACGCAACAAATTCTGCTATTACTGATTCTTGGTTCGAAGCTGTCTATGAGCCAGTTCCAACACCTTAATTCAATTATGTAAAGGAGGGCTCTTTCCGAGTCCTCTTATTTTATATCTGGAGGGATATTAGTGGAGATTACATTGCAGGTAATTGACGAACAAAACGAAGTAGAAGAGAAGCATTTTTCGGTACCGTTTGTACCGGCATCAACCATGCTCGCATACTTTGAAATCGAAGAAAAAATTGAGAATAAAAAGCAGCTAAAGCCATCAGAGATCAAGCTATATGTTGACTTGATTGTAAAGACGTTCAGAAATCAGTTTACAGCAGAAGAATTTTTTGATGGAGTGCCCAGTCATCAGTTAATGGGGGTCATTACTGAATTCATTTTGTCGATCAACAAGGATCCCTACGCGGATAAAAAAGGTGAACCCTCGGGGGAGC
>NZ_JACNMS010000013.1 GCF_020595125.1 Jeotgalibacillus aurantiacus | reverse complement strand
CCGCCATTGCCATGCACAAGGCTAATCACCCGCATACCGAACATTATTGTGAGTCAGTATGGGATGTTGATCCAGTTGAGGTGGTGAAGGGGAGGAAGGTCGGCTTGTGCTGGCTCTCTCCTGATTGCAAACACTTTTCTAAAGCGAAGGGCGGAAAGCCTGTTGATAAGACAATCAGAGGGCTTGCTTGGGTGGCGCTCAGGTGGGCGGCCACCGTCAAGCCAAGAGTCATCATTTTGGAAAACGTAGAAGAGTTTAAAACGTGGGGACCACTTAAAGATGGTAAGCCAGATCCAGATCGAAAAGGATACACATTCAAATCATTCGTGAAACAGTTTAGGAAACACGGATATGAAATCGCCTGGAAAGAACTTCGGGCCTGTGACTTTGGCGCGCCTACCACTCGGAAAAGGTTATTTCTAATTGCCAGATGTGATGGGCAACCGATCACATGGCCGGACGCTACTCATGGAGATCCGCAAGACTTAAACGTGCAACTTGGATTAAAGAAGCCATACCGCACTGCAGCTGAAGTCATTGATTGGTCGCTTGAGTGTCCAAGTATCTTTGACCGGAAAAAGCCATTGGCTGAGAACACAATGAGGAGAATTGCAAGAGGTTTTCAGCGTTTTGTAGCAGAGAATCCAAATCCATTTATCGTAAGAATCGGACAAACTGGCTTTGGTGGTGATCGCCTTCAATATGAAATTAACAGGCCATTGACCACCATCACTACAAAAGCAGAGCACCTGCTTGTTACACCTTACTTAACGACCTATTATACTGAAACGCTCGAGAATGAAGTGAGAGGTCAAATAGTCGATAAACCAATCGCTACAATCCCGACAGCTAATAGATTCGGTCTTGTCACGGCGTTTTTAACAAAATATTACGGACAGGGTATTGGTCAGGAGTTGGTTAGTCCAATTCATACAATACCTACAAAAGATCGTTTCAGCTTAGTGACGGCTTTCTTAATGAAATATTATGGACAAGGCACGGGACACATTTTGGACGAACCCTTGCACACCATAACATCCGGGGGAAATAAATTTGGTCTTGTCACTGTAGCTGGCATTAATTATCAAATAACAGATATAGGAATGAGGATGCTACAGCCACACGAACTATTTTTAGCTCAGGGATTCCCTAAAGAATTCATCATCGATAAAGATTATAAAGGCCGTAAATATCCGAAATCAGCACAGGTTGCCAGGTGCGGCAATTCAGTTCCTCCACCATTCGCAGAAGCGCTTGTGAGAGCGAACCTTCCTGAAATGTGCGTAAATCGTGAAATGGTCAAATATAGTCTGCAAGCATGAAAGGAGCGGGTCAGTTTGTACAAAGATTCGAGTCGTGCATTGTTAAGCGAACGCTCTGGGAATATGATCATTGGAAATTATCAAGTGAATTTTGATGTTAGGAAAAAGACTGACGATCGCACCTGGTATGTCTGGGCATATAACCGAAACACCGGAAAAGAGGGATGGGTTAGGTATTCTCAAATCAGAAGAGCGGAAAAATATGCTGCTTTAGTAGAGAGTGATAACGAATCAAATTACCCTCATCCTGCATATGTAACGGTCGGGAAAAGAAAAATGCTCATAGGGAGATATGAAACTGTTGATGAAGCTCAAGAGGCAGAGGAGAGAGCAAAAGAGGCGCTGTATGGATGATTGCATCTTATGTGGTGTCTATGTCCCTCAAGGCGAGGATGTCTGCCCGAACTGCTATAGAGAGTATTTCCACATAATAGAACCAAAGGGAGAAGGTGCGCCGGAGTGAAATTTAAGATTGCAGGGTACCAGGTCACGACGGATCCGCTTAACTACAAAGTGGAGAAAGAGATACAAAAGATTGGGGATGACGGTCAGCCGCTCCAAGGTCAGTTCACGATGCGATTCGTGGGTTACTATTCAAACATGGAGCGGGTATGTGAAGCGTTGCTGGAACATGAATTGAAACCCAGTGATGCTGAAAACCTTGCTGAGATCGTCGAACTGATCATTCGCAGTAAGCGTGAGATCATAGCTGCTGTCAGAGAGTGGGGTAAGTCGATTGAAAAAGCACAGGATACTGAAGAAACTGGTGTACTCGCTGACTGAATCGAAAATTGAACAGGTGATCGCCGCTCATGAGGAAAGAGGATGGAAGCGAGGCAGTGACATTAAACCGCATGGCTATGGTTTAGGCTGCCTGATGACATTTGACAACGGGAGGGACGTTTCGTGAATAAAGAGATCATAATCAGCGCAGAAGAGATCGTCGAGTACATTCAATTAAAGATCGCTCATCAAAAAGCCCTTATCGAGGTTAATGGCAATATTGATAGCGGGATCGACATAGGCAAAGAAGAAAGTATCTTAGAGGCATTGGAGGATCTGTTAAGTGAGATATCCGAATAATCAGGATTTTTCTTTCAAGGATGTAAAGCTTACTGTAGATCAATACCTTGCCTTGAAAGAAATGAAATACCTGGATAAGCAGATTGCTGTGAAAGCCAATACCAGTGTTGCAAGGCTCAGAGGTTGGAAGAAACTAAATAACATTGAGCGGATTATCGCAAATATTAAGAAGGAGCGGCTGCTTGAACGTCGCTCAATGATTCATTAAACCAATTACAAGCGGTACTGAGGGGGCTATTGCTTTGCAAATCATTGAGAACTACGCAGACTTAACGCGGAAGATCAGCATTATCGAAACGCAGATAGAAATGTTCGAAGTGGACATTGATTTCTGGTTTGGTAAGGGCTCTATTCCATTCAGTTCAAAGGGAGCGGCTGGCTTCGGTATTGAAACCGCAGCATGGAACACTGACCGGGTATTAGAGAAGCTGGACCAGCTCCGGAAGATGTTAGAGTTCTATCAAGAGATTAAAAGCGAAATGGATGACAATATCAATTCACTCGACGGTCTGGAGTACAAGATCTCTTACATGCGGTATATAGAGAACAAAAACTATAAAGAGATCGCTGATCAATTGGGCTACAGCTATGGCTACATAAGGAATGTGGTCTCTAACATCAAAAAACATGACAATGATGTGACACAGCATGTGAAAAAAGCCTGATATACTGAAAGCATAGAAAACCCCTTTCAACTTCTATATTCAGACTTTGGTTGGTCTGAGCCATGGAAAACCACCTGACACTTGTTGGGTGGTTTTTGAATTTATGAAAGGATAATCTCTTTTTATTGGCGAATATTTGCTAATAAGGGGGAATTATAATGAATTTTGATACAAAGTATTTAATTAGATGGGGAATTCCTGGTTGGGTTTTTATTCTGATCACATCACCATTTTTGCTTGAAGTATTTAACGATCTAGTGGTCAATACATTTAACACTAATAGCAATATAGTTGCTGTATCAGCAGTAGCAATTTTAACTTTAATAGGTGTGCCTTTGGGTTACATAATGAATCAGATCCACCATTCATTATTCTGGGTAATACCTAAGACTGGTTTCGAAAGTGAAAGATATTTTAAAGATGAAATACTACTGGACAATTATTTCAACGCTCATAAAAATGGTGATGAACTAAGGAAGAGATATTCGTACCTGCTTACACGTAAACATGAGTTAGGCGCTGTTATGGTTAGTTGCATTCTCAGTACTCTTATAAATATCATTGTCATTTTTAATATTGGGGACATATTGATAATTTCATGGTACGGATTGTACTTTCTACTGACTTTATTTTTTCTATTTCTCATTGTTAAGAGTCGAAACTATTCCAGTAAAAATGTACAAAGGTATTTTGAGTACTACTTGGCCGAAGCAAAAGAAAAGCAAAATGGCAATCATAATAGTTTTAAATCTTATTGGAGCAGCTTCTTATGAAGTTGCTTTTTATTTTGCATAAGGAGTTGATAATATGAGATTACAAGAGAAAATTAAACAATTGCAAAGAAATCTGGAAAAGGAAGTGTGTTCTGAGTGAAACAGAAACTATCTATATTTTATTGCTTGGACAAGTCTTGTGGATTTGAAGTTCGCACTCATAAGAACACAGATGCTTTGTTATGTCCAAGATGCGGCGGTCCGGCTGGTAGTGAATATGTAAATAAACCGCAGGAGGGAGTCTTACGCAATGAATGATAGACTTCTTGACTATATTAAAGAACTAGAAATCATTGTGCTGAACTCAGGAAAGAAGCTGCCTGTTATGCGAGAGGATCTGTTGGATCTACTGTACTATGAGGCTGATCCAGAGTGAGGAAGCACACAGCAGCAGCCAAGCGCTTCTACAATTCCAGGGCGTGGAGGAAGTGCAGGGCTGCATACATCAAGTCAGTCTTTGGGATATGTGAGAAGTGCGGCAAGCCTGGATACATTGTCGATCATATCATCGAGATTAATATTGATAATATAAATGATCCAGATATTACGCTTAATCACAACAATTTGCAGTATTTATGCTTGAAATGCCACAACAAGAAAACATTTAAAAAACAATATGCAGTTGAAGACGGATATGGGTTTGATGAGAATGGCGATCTAATAAGGATTGAGGGAACAGATTGAAACCAAATCCCCCCGGTCACAAATTAGAATGAGGCCGTACTGAAACCGCAGGTAACCATTCACGTAATACGCAGGTCATTTCGCGTGACCCCCTACCCCCTAAAATGCAGAAAGAAGGTGGAAAATTGGCGACCAAAAAAGTATTGACCAAAGATGAACGGGTGAAAAAAGAAATTAACCGGCTACGTCGTGTGCTGAAAAGTGAGTTGTCAAAAGAAGCCTTTGCTGCAGTGGAGGGTTTGATCATCGAAGCGTCTGATCTTCGGATTCGACTTGAGGATATACGGAAAGACCTTGATGAAAATGGATACGACGAAATGTTCTCTCAATCCGAGTTCCAGGAACCATACGAAAGAGAGCGTCCGCAGGCCAGGCGTTACATTGCAATGAATAAAAACTATCAATCAATCATGAAGCAGCTGGGTGACTATATTCCAAAACCTGATCAAAAGAAAAAGGGTGACTTCATAGATCCTTTTGAGGAATTCGTGAATAGCCGTGACGGCTAGTATGAAAAAGTATCCGGTCAGCTATAACCCAATACTTGAATATTGGGCGAAGATTGAATCTGGCGAGATCATTGTTGGAAACAAGATCCGCCGGGTTTATAAGCAGCTGGCTTTCGATGTGTTTAATCAGGACAGTGAATATGAGTACAGCCCAAAACGTGCAAATCATGCGATAGAGTTTATTGAAAACTTTTGCCGGCATAGTAAAGGTAAGTGGGGCGGCAAACGAATTGAATTAGAATTATGGCAAAAGGCAGGTCTTGCAGCGGCTTTTGGGTTTGTTCATAAGATTGATGGCACCAGAAAGTATAGAGAAGTGCTGATTATCGTTGCCCGTAAAAACGGGAAGTCTACGCTTGGATCAGGCATTTCACTTTACTTGCAGATTGCAGATGGTGAGCCAGGACCGGAAGTATACGCCGTTGCCACAAAGAAAGACCAGGCGAAAATCGTCTGGCTTGATGCCAAAAAGATGGTTAAGAAATCGCCCTTTTTATTGAGGAAGATCAAGCCTCTTGTAGGTGAAATGGTCAGCGACTGGAACGACAGCGTATTTAAACCACTTGGAGCTGATTCTGAAACGCTGGATGGTTTGAACGTTCACGGCGCAATGATGGATGAAATCCATGCATGGAAAGACAAGAATCTTTATGACGTTGTGGCCGACGGAACATCAGCGCGTGAGCAGCCGATGATCTTTATGATCACAACAGCCGGTACCGTAAGAGAAAGTCTTTACGATGATAAGTACGCGGAAGCCGAACGATGGATATTGAGCCTTGATGATGAAAATGAATATACGAATGACCGGTTCTTGCCTCTGATCTATGAGCTGGACAGCCGGGACGAGTGGACACACGAAGAATGTTGGCCGAAAGCGAACCCTGGTCTCGGTACGATCAAGAGCATTGATCAGCTGAGAACGAAGGTCCGAAAGGCAAAACAAAATTCTGCACTGGTGAAGAACCTTTTGACAAAAGATTTCGATGTGCCGGAAACATCTACGGAGGCATGGATGCCTTTAGAAGAAATCATTAATCCAGAAACATTCGATATGGAAACAGTGCGCGGCACTTATGCCATCGGCGGTGTCGATTTATCCAGTACGACGGATTTAACATGTGCAACCCTGCTCATTATGAAAGACGGTGACCCGACAACATATGTCCTACAGCAGTATTTCATTCCTGAAGAGTTTGCACAGCAACGTAAGGAAGAGGATGAAGTACCTTATGATGTTTGGGAAGAGCGTGGACTTGTAACCTTTTGTGAAGGACACAACGTCAATTACACAATGGTTACTGAATGGTTCCAGAAGATGATGAATGATTATGACATCACGCCTCTTTGGATTGGGTATGACCCTTGGAACGCTCAGTATTGGGTGCGGGAAATGGAAGACAACGGTTTTCAGATGGAGGAAGTGCGTCAGGGAGCCAGAACTATGTCACAGCCTATGAAGATATTGAGAAGTAACTTAAAGGCCAAGCAGGTCAATTACAACAACCATTCAATTTTAAGATGGTGCCTGGCTAATACATCAATCAAAGAAGATGACAATGAAAATATCAGGCCGGTTAAGGGGTTAAGTCAGAAACGACGAATTGATGGAGCGGTGGCCCTGATCATTGCTTATGTCATCTTGCAAAACAAGTATCAGGATTATATGAACATGATCTAAGTGCCGGAGCAGGTGCTTATTTTTTATGTCTTGAAAGGTGGTGAGATAGTGGGGAAGTTTTGGGACCGTGTCTTTGGATTACCTGGACAAAATCAGGTGGATGAGCAAACAAAAACCGTTTTTGAAACATTGAACGGATATACACCGGTGTTTAACGAGCTTGGCAATGACCCTTTTACAAAGGATGCCGTGCGATCTGCGATCAACGCGATTGCTACGAATGCGGCAAAGTTATCTCCGAAGCACATTAGGCGGACAGAAGAAGGGATCGCACCGGCAAAAAAGAGCCAGTGGCAACATTTGATTAGCAGGCGGCCAAATGAAATCATGTCAGCGTTTGATTTTTATTACAAAACGTTTGCTCAACTTTATCTGCATAACAATGCATTTATCTATTTGAAGCATAATTCAAACGGTGTTTTAGAAGGCCTTTATCCAATTGAATTTTCAATGGCTGAAATGGTCGAATCAAAGACGAATCAGCTTTATATTCGTTTTCAGTTTTTAAATGGCAAGCAACTGGTAGCGCCATACGAAGACTTTATTCATCTGAGGCGTTTTTATGTGCACTCTGATTTATTCGGTGAGTCGAACGAGAAAGCGTTGAGATCAACCCTTTCCCTTTTACAGACAAGTGATGACGGTATCGTGAATGCGGTGAAGTCTTCTGCCTATCTGCGAGGTTTGATTAAGTACAATACAATCTTGAAGGATAAGGACCTTGTGTCGAACAGGGATAGCTTCGTAAAAGATTACTTGGACGTTTCAAATAATGGCGGTGTTGCTGCACTCGATAGTAAAGCCGATTACACAGAGCTGAAGAATGACCCGAAAATGGTGGACAGTAAACAGATGTCCATCATCCAGGACAAAGTATATCGATACTTCAATATCAGTGAAGCCATTGTTACGAGTAGTTACGATGAAAACCAGTGGAACGCATTTTATGAATCAGTGCTCGAGCCGTTAGCCATTCAGTTTTCACAGGAGTTCACCGAAAAGCTTTTCACAAAAGAGGAGCAGAAGCGTGGCAATGAAATCATTTTTGAAGCCAATCGTCTTGCTTATGCTTCAAATACAACAAAGATATCACTACTTCGGGATCTGGCACCACTTGGCTTATTCACGATCAACGAAGGACGTGAAATATTCAACATGGCCCCTGTCGATGGCGGTGATGAGCGGATTAAAACGCTCAATGTAGTGAATGCAGCTAAAGCCGATGAATATCAGCTTGGTAAAAAATCTACGGATGTGAAATCCACCAAAGGAGGTGAGACAGATGACGAAGATGAAGACGATGACTCCTGAAACGCGCGACTTTTTTACACAGGCTGAACTGGAGATCAGAGAAGATGGAGAAGGGAAGCGTACCCTTTCCGGTTATGCCGTGAAATGGGAGATGAAGTCTCACCCCATGGGTTACTTCAGACGATTTAAAGAGCAGTTTAAAAAAGGTTCATTCAGCGATTCTCTTTTTAAAGACGATCAGCGGGCTTTGTGGTCACACGATACATCGAGGGTTCTTGGCAGGACCGGTAACGGAACATTGAGACTCTATGAAGATGATATTGGACTGCGTTTTGAACTGGATCTGCCAAATACAACGCTCGGCAATGATACGTATGAAACGATCAAACGTGGGGATGTAGATGGCGTGAGTTTCGGCTTCAAACCGAAAAAGCAGGAGTGGGATGAATCAGATCCGGATAATTTGGTGAGAACCATCGTTCAAGCTGACATTTTAGAGATCAGTCCAGTGGCGTTCCCTGCTTACCCGGACAGCCAGGTACAGGCAAGAGGTAACGACCCTTACAAGCAATACCTCGAAGAAAAAGAAGAACGTGAACTAAAGGAAAGAAGGGAGCGGCTTGCTCTCTTAACTTATTAAAAACGAATGTATTGGAGGAAACCGGAATGAATAAAAGACTACGAGAAATTCTTGAAAGAAAGAATGCCATCCGTGTTGAATTGCGTGGTGATGGTCAATTGACGAAAGAGCAGCTGGACGGTTTTGATAATGAACTGCGTGAACTGGAAGAGGAAGAGCAGGAAATCCGCAAGCGTTATGAACTAGCAGATAAAATCGAATCAGGGGCAGCGGAATCTCGCAAGGTAGAAACGCCTGCAGATGAAGAGAAGCGCGAATCCGAAGATGTTGAAATGGAGAAGCGCGGGCAGGACTTGCTTGAAAATCGTGCGATCATGGTTTCTTCTGGTGATATCGTGCTGCCGCACCATGACTCAGCCAACATCAAAGGCACTTTCAATCAAGTATCTACGCTTGTGGACCGTGTACAGAGCACACCACTTGAGGGTGGAGAGTCTTACCGAGTGCCTTTTGAAATTCAGCACGGTGAAGGTAATTATACCGCAGAGGGACAACCTTATTTCGATGTTGATCAGGAGTTCGGTTATGCGAATATTACCAAATCAAAAATCACTGCCTATACTGAAATTTCAGAGGAAACTTTGAAGCTTCCACGTGCTCAGTACGCTACCCGTGTTATTGACGGTGTACGTAAAGCTGTACGCAAGAAAATCACTAAAGAAATTCTTGCAGGTGATGGTGCGACAAATCATTTTGCTGGTATCTTTTCAACGGCTGCCGCGGCGATCAACCCAGCAACAGATGTTGAGATCGATGACATCAATGAAGATACTCTGGATGACATCATCTACTCTTACGGTGGGGATGAAGATGTTGAAAGTGAGTCAGTCCTCGTGCTAAATAAAGATGACCTCCGTAAGTTTGCAAAGCTTCGTATTGGAACTGATAACCGGAAAGCATATGAAGTCGTGCATAACGGAAATACAGGAACCATCAATGGTGTTCAGTACATCATTAACAGTGCTGCGAAGTCGACCGAGCTTGCTGCTGAGGGTGAATATGTGATGGCTTATGGTCCAGTCCTGAACTATGAAATGGGTGTGTTTTCTCCACTGGAGGTTCAGCGGTCAACGGATTACAAGTTTAAAGAAGGTATGGTCGCATATCGTGGATCAGTATTTGCCGGCGGTAACGTTGTCGCGCACAACGGATTCCTGCGTGTGAAAAAAGCTATCCCTACACCTTAATAAAAATAAATTAATCTATGGAGGTAATGAAAATGGAAGCAAAGGTTCTACGTATTTTTCGTGACGGCAAGGGTGGAGAAGTATACCCGAAGAATTCTGTTTACAAATCAGAGGATAAAGAACGTTTTGAATATCTTCAAAAAGAGGGCTTTCTCGAAAAAGAGGAAGCCTCTTCTGATGGAGGTAAAGACGAAGCTGAATTCCCGAAGCACACAGGTGGAGGATATTTCGAGCTGTCAGACGGAACAAAGGTACAGGGTAAAGATGCCGCCGTGAAAGAACAGGAGAAGCTTGATAAGGCTGGTGAATAATCATGCCATCAATTGAGCAGGTACGTAAAGATTTGCGTGTCTCAAGTAATGCATTTGATGATGAAATTGAAAGCCTGATGGCGGCTGCAAGAGCTGATTTAAAATCATCAGGTGTGTCTGCTGAAAAAGTCGATGCTACAACTAATACGGATCCTCTAATTGATAGAGCGATCCGTATTTATTGTAAAGCTGAATATGGTTTTGATAACCCTGAAGCACCTCGTTTTCGAGAGTCCTATCAAATGTTAAAAGATCATTTATGTCTGGCGGGTGATTATCGTGAGCAGTCGGTGGAGTGATGTCATTGATCTGATTTCAATTGATGAAGAAAACGAGGTCATTAATGAAAATGGTTACCCGGTGCCTGCTGAAACTAGAAGAGAGAACATTTTTTGTAATAAAAAAGATGTTCGATCAGCTGAATTTTATCAGGCTGCTGCACAAAACATCAGACTTGAAATGATGCTTGAAATGCATTCAGTTGATTACCAGGGTGAAGAGTATCTTTTCTTTCATCGAGATCAGAGCCGTTACTTCATTGAACGGACTTATGACCGAGGCGAAAAAATAGAGCTCGTTTGCCGGAAAGATGGTGATCGGCATGCAGGTTAAGTTCGAAGGGATTGACAGGCTGTCTCAAAAGCTTGATGAAATGAAAATTCTCGGGGAAGTAGAAGGGTCGGCGCTTAATAAGAGTGCTGATCATTTGAAAAGCAAGCTGCAAGACAATGTGTATCGAATGGGTCTGAGCAGACGTACCGGTAAAGCTGAAGGCAGTGTGCTCATCAGTGAAATTCAAGATGGAAAAATATTTATTGGATTCAGCAATCAGCAGAATGACGCGTTTTATATGTTTTTTCATGAGTGGGGAACCAGTAAAATGCGGGCAAGGCCGGTTTTGAGACCCACATTTTATCAGGAGCTTCAGACCCTAAATAGGATTTTGAAAGAAGAGCTGCAGAAGGGGATGGGTCTATGAGTTTAAGTGGACTGATTGCAACAACGTTATCAGCATCTGGACTGCCGGTTAGACCGCGCGTCTATGATGGTACCGCCAGCCAATACATCACATACTTTCTCATGGTAGATTCTCCGGTGCTGCATGCTGACAATCAGTTAACAGACACTGAATCCTATATCCAAGTGGACCTGTTTTCAAAAACTGATCCAACCAACAAAGTGTTTGAGGTTAAATCACTGATGAAAGCGGCTGGGTTCATTTATGCGGACCACCGGGAGTTGTACGAAGACGATACAAAACTCTTTCATGACACATTTACATTTAAAATCACGCAAAAAGCTCCTTTGTAGGGCTTTTTTATTTTGCAAAAACAAGGAGGAATATCCATGGCCTTTACAGGTTTGATTAAATTCCATTACGCAAAACAATTAACTGATGTACCAGGTGTTGGCGCAACATATGACACACCAAAGCCGGTGGGGTCGGCAATTTCACTTTCAGAAACTCCCACTACAAGTATGACAACGCTTTATGCGGAAAATGGACCTTCTGAAACAGCTGCAGCTAATGGTCCGACAGCTGCTGAAATCGGCGTGAAAGATTTAACGGATGAAGTGCTTGCGGATCTGCTTGGTCAAACAATTAATGCAGATGGTGTGCGTATCCAGAGTCGAAATGATACTGCTCCTTATGTTGCCCTAGGCTTCCAGATGACTAGTGAGTCTGGGGATGATGCTTTTGTATGGTTATTCAAAGGGAAATTCGCTCGTCCATCACGAACGGCGAATACAAAGGGTGAATCAGTAGAGTTCAACACGCCTACAATCACAGCAACGTTCATTTCACGCGATTTTGACGGTGAGGAAAAAGCGACGATTCGTAAAAACGCAACAAATTCTGCTATTACTGATTCTTGGTTCGAAGCTGTCTATGAGCCAGTTCCAACACCTTAATTCAATTATGTAAAGGAGGGCTCTTTCCGAGTCCTCTTATTTTATATCTGGAGGGATATTAGTGGAGATTACATTGCAGGTAATTGACGAACAAAACGAAGTAGAAGAGAAGCATTTTTCGGTACCGTTTGTACCGGCATCAACCATGCTCGCATACTTTGAAATCGAAGAAAAAATTGAGAATAAAAAGCAGCTAAAGCCATCAGAGATCAAGCTATATGTTGACTTGATTGTAAAGACGTTCAGAAATCAGTTTACAGCAGAAGAATTTTTTGATGGAGTGCCCAGTCATCAGTTAATGGGGGTCATTACTGAATTCATTTTGTCGATCAACAAGGATCCCTACGCGGATAAAAAAGGTGAACCCTCGGGGGAGCGTCAAAAGACAGTCAATTAATGACTGTCAAAAAGGTTTACCGTCACCTGTTAAGTAATGGTCATACATTGATTGAAATCGATGAAATGGACATCTGGAGATACATCTATATTTACGCACCACCAAAATCGGCATCAAAGAAAACATATGATTGGCTGCTTTTATAAAGTGAGGTGAGAACATGGCTGATGAGATTGGAAGTTTGAAAGTATCCTTGTCT
>NZ_JACNMS010000012.1 GCF_020595125.1 Jeotgalibacillus aurantiacus | reverse complement strand
GGATGATGCTTTTGTATGGTTATTCAAAGGGAAATTCGCTCGTCCATCACGAACGGCGAATACAAAGGGTGAATCAGTAGAGTTCAACACGCCTACAATCACAGCAACGTTCATTTCACGTGATTTTGATGGCGAGGAAAAAGCGACGATTCGTAAAAACGCAACAAATTCTGCTATTACTGATTCTTGGTTCGAAGCTGTCTATGAGCCAGTTCCAACACCTTAATTCGATTATGTAAAGGAGGGCTCTTTCCGAGTCCTCTTATTTTATATCTGGAGGGATATTAGTGGAAATTACATTGCAGGTAATTGACGAACAAAACGAAGTAGAAGAGAAGCATTTTTCGGTACCGTTTGTGCCGGCATCAACCATGCTCGCATACTTTGAAATCGAAGAAAAAATTGAGAATAAAAAGCAGCTAAAGCCATCAGAAATCAAGCTATATGTTGACTTGATTGTAAAGACGTTCAGAAACCAGTTTACAGCAGAAGAATTTTTTGATGGAGTGCCCAGTCATCAGTTAATGGGGGTCATTACTGAATTCATTTTGTCGATCAACAAGGATCCCTACGCGGATAAAAAAGGTGAACCCTCGGGGGAGCGTCAAAAGACAGTCAATTAATGACTGTCAAAAAGGTTTACCGTCACCTGTTGAGTAATGGTCACACATTGATTGAAATCGATGAAATGGACATCTGGAGATACATCTATATTTATGCACCACCAAAATCGGCATCAAAGAAAACATATGATTGGCTGCTTTTATAAAGTGAGGTGAGAACATGGCTGATGAGATTGGAAGTTTGAAAGTATCCTTGTCCCTTGATGGAGGAGCTGAATTTAATCGTTCCTTATCATCTGCAGAGCGTAATCTTAAAACAATGGGCGGCGAGCTCGCGATCCTACGTAATAAGGGTAAAGAGTGGGGCGACTCTGTTGATGGGCTGAAAACCCGTCAAGAGACGTTAGGACGAACTTTGCAACAGCAGGAAGGATACGTAAAGCAGTTAAGGGCTGCATATGAGGCCTCTGTCAAAGAAAAAGGAAAAGATGCTAAGGCAACTGAACAGTTGGCAACAAAGCTCAATAAGGCAATTGCAGAATACACTCGTACTGAAACAGAAATTGAACAAGTAAATGCTGCATTAAAGAAGCAGGAGGCAGAACTTAAACAATCGGAGAGCGGTTGGACAAAGTTTGCTGATAATGCAGAAAAAGCAGGGCAATCTCTTCAGGATGCCGGTGAAAAAATCGGGAATGCAGGTGAAAAGTTAACGGTAGGTTTAACGACTCCTCTCGTTGCAGCCGGTCTTGCCTCAGGTAAAGTAGCCAATGATTTTGATATATCTCAAGGTAAAATTCAAGCTTCATTAGGCTTAACAGAACAAGAGGCCGAGAATCTGCAGAAACAAGCAGAAACGCTCTGGAAAAACGGATTTGG
>NZ_JACNMS010000011.1 GCF_020595125.1 Jeotgalibacillus aurantiacus | reverse complement strand
TTCGCTTCCTTCTATATTATAAGAAGAAAGTGTTTGTTGCTCTCTCAAGCGACCAATCTATCATAACACGACTTCGTTTATGTCGTCAACTGTTATTTTGAAAAAGTTTTTTCAGCATCCAGTTGAAGTTGATGGCCGTTGTTTTTCGCAACGAGGAATAATATATCACGGATTTTTTATACATTGCAACCCCTTTTTCAAAAAAACTTTTCAAAGCCGCAAAAAAACGTGTATCAACAGACACACGCTTAACGCAGTTATTCACCACTTCTCACCCAACAGCTCATTCTTTTTCGCCTGATAGTCCTCTTCTGTAATGAGGTCATCCTCTTTTAGACGATGAAGCTGACGGATTTTATCTTCATAATTTCCTCCGGGCTGTTCAGTCTGACCGAGCTCCACGTCTGCTTCATAGGTAGAAGCCCCTTTAACTGAAAAGACATTCACCGCGTGGAAGATCGTAATGCCTGCTGCACCAGCTGTCCAGATTGCCCCGAAAGCGCCGGCTGTTGGCATGATAACAGTAACGCCGATCACTACAAACGCTATGCCCATTACCATCGCAAGCAACGACACACCTTTACTCGGCTTTACACGATAACGATTCATGTGATTCACTCCTTCTCGATTCCTTCGTCCTCTGTTCTACGCACGGCACACAAAAAAGTTCCCTATAAAAGGAAAACACTTCTCCTTTTATAGGGAACTTCATCGTTATACTCTGAAAATAAAGATCAATGCTGCCGTGCCCGGGATCCCGAGAATCCCTGCAATCCCGGTCGTCACCGGATTCATCGGAACGTAAAGACCGTACTCCTGTCCGAAACGGTTGACGATAAAGAGCAGCCCCAGCCCGACAATCCACTTTGTTCCTATCCGCCACATCCATTTTAAAAAAGGGACGATCCCTACCGTAAAGATCATCAATACGGTAATGAGCGTCCCTGCTCCCCACAGCCAGATCACGTGTATCCGCTCCCCCTTTATAGGATGGTCCGTATACACATTGTATGAGTGTGAAGATTATTTTATGACAATTTTCCGGTGACGGGCTTCTTTAAATAAATAGAAATAACGTGCTTCCGCCATTTTTTCTGCAGCGATCAGCTGAGGACTTTTCTCAAGGCTCATTTCAGCCAGTCCTTTTTGCTGCTGCCATTCATCTCTTGTGTCGTGCATGAGATCGACGAGCTTATCATCGAATTCCTGCTTTAGCTTCCCTTTTTTACGAAACAGCATGTAAGAGCGCTCCTTTATACGTCCCTGCGCCCTTCAAGCGCTTTTGATAAGGTGACTTCATCAGCATATTCAAGGTCTCCTCCTACCGGCAGACCGTGGGCGATCCGGGTCACTTTAATGCCGGATGGACGAAGCAGACGGGAGATATACATCGCCGTTGCTTCCCCTTCAATATTCGGGTTAGTGGCGAGGATCACTTCCTGAACCTCGTCATCCTGAAGACGTTTTAACAGATCCGGCACGTTAATGTCCTCGGGGCCGATCCCATCCATCGGAGAGATCGCACCGTGCAGAACGTGATAAAGACCTGAGTATTCCTTCATCTTTTCCATGGCAATGACATCCTTCGGGTCCTGTACGACACAGATCAGACTGCGGTCGCGCTTCTGGTCCTCACAGATGTAGCATGGATCCTGATCCGTGATATGTCCGCACACGGAGCAAAAACCGAGATTCCGCTTGGCGTTGACCAGCGCCTTGGCGAAATCAAGCACCGTGTCTTCCTTCATGCCTAATACAAAAAACGCCAGTCGGGCCGCTGTTTTCGGCCCGATTCCTGGCAGTTTCATAAAGCTGTCGATCAGCTTCGATATTGGTTCCGGATAATGCATATGGCTCCTTAAAACATCCCTGGGAGGTTCATGCCTTTAGTGAACTGTCCCATCGTAGAGTTGGTCAACTCGTCCGCTGCCTTCATTGCTTCGTTTGTTGCAGCAAGTACAAGGTCCTGCAGCATTTCGATATCATCAGGATCCACAACATCTTCTTTGATTTCTACATCTACAACTTCCTTATGGCCAGTAACGGTTACCGTCACCATTCCGCCTCCAGCTGTACCAGTCAGACGCTTTTCACCAAGCTCCTCCTGTGCCTTCGCCATTTGCTTTTGCATTTTCTGCATCTGCTTCATCATACCTTGCATATTTCCCATACCACGCATGTTTGATTACCTCCGAGTTTTTAGTCTTGAATATCAAGTAAATCTGGTCCGACAAGCTTTCGCGCTTCTTCAATCAGCGGATCTTCCTTTGCTTCCGCATCTTCTCCCTCAGGCATATCCTGATTCTGAATAAAGTCTTCGCGGATTTCGAGCCACTGATCTTCAGGCACGCCAATGACTGAATAATAAGAGCCGGTCAGCTCCTGTAAAATAGACGGCATCGTGTCGGTCAGCTTATTGTTTTCCATTGCCATCTTGCAATGAATCTCATATTTAAATTTTAACACAAAAGCGTCCTGAGATGCTGCTACAGGTTCCGCTTCGTTTAAAAGGGCAGTCAGCGACCTTAATTGCTGACGGTTCATGCTCTCAAGCATATCCCCCCAGCGACCTTTGATCTGACTGATGTCATTTTTCGTTGCGTTGCGGAGCACCTCAACGATCCGGCCAGCCTGAGCTTTATACATTGTATTCGAACGGGCTGCTTTTTTCGGTGCGGCAGGCTGCTGGGTTTCTGCCGGTGCTGCCTGAACGCCGTTTTCCTTAAGCCGTTTCAGTTCGCCTTCCAGCTGCTGGACCCGGCTGATCAGCTGCTTGAGATCCGGAATGTCCGCCGCGCTTGCCGTAGCCGCGCGCTCAACATGACACAGCTTCACAACCGCTACTTCTAAATGGGTTCTTGCATGATTCGAGAGCTTCATTTCCTGCTGGGTTTTATTTAACCCTTCAATATACTGATACAGCTGCTCCGGCTGAATCTGCTCCGCCATTTCCTTAAACGCTTCATCTGACAGCACCCGCTCCATCGAATCCTCAAGGCCCGGCGCTGTTTTATACAAGAGGAGATCACGGCTGTACATAATCAGATCCTCTGTCAGACGCACCGGATCCTTTCCGTCCTCGAGTAACCGGTGAATCAGATCAAGCGAACCGGCAACGTCATGTTCATTCAACTTTTGCATCAGGGCCGTCAGCTGATCCTGCCCGATCGAGCCTGTTACCGTCAGGGCATCTTCAACCGTCACTTTTTCACCACTGAATGAAATCGCCTGATCAAACAGACTGAGTGCATCACGCATTCCGCCCTCTGCTGCGCGGGCAATTATATGCATCGCTTTTTCGTCATACTCTACGCCGGACTCGCTGGCAATATGCATCATGCGCCCGGTAATATCATGAGACGTAATCCGTTTGAAATCGAAGCGCTGACAGCGGGAAATGATCGTGAGTGGAATTTTATGCGGTTCAGTCGTGGCCAAAATAAAGATGACGTGCTTTGGCGGCTCCTCAAGCGTTTTTAACAGAGCATTGAATGCACCCGTTGTCAGCATGTGAACCTCATCGACAATATATACTTTGTAGCGCCCTTCATTTGGCGCGTATTTCACTTTATCGCGAATATCGCGAATCTCATCCACACCATTGTTCGAAGCGGCATCAAGCTCAATCACATCCGGAATAGAGCCGTCTGTGATGCCTTTACAGATGGTGCATTCATTACATGGTTCCCTTACCGGAGCATGCTCACAGTTCACTGCCTTCGCTAAAATTTTGGCAGCACTCGTTTTCCCGGTACCACGTGGCCCGGAAAATAAATAGGCATGGGAGATTTTCTCCTGTAAGAGGGCGTTTTGCAACGTCCGCGTGACATGCTGCTGTCCAACAACATCCGCAAACTCCTGCGGCCGCCAGACGCGGTATAACGCTTGATAAGCCATGAATTACCCTCCTGTCGATCTCATAATCGTCCTTCATCCAGTATAACGCAATTCAGGCAGTCAGGAAACGATGAAGCGAAAGATGGGTCCTGAAAAATGCCCTTCTTTTTCGCAGCAAAAAAGCCACCCGGCATGAACCGGATGGCTTGATGATATAAATTAAAATGCCGTGCACCTTCTGTCGACTGACAGCCCCAAGCGTTACTTCTGCAGTTAGCTCGGTCCAGGCAACCCCGCGGCACATGAGAGCTTCCACTTAATGCTGCTTCCTTCCGGACCTGACATGGTTCATGAATTCCCATTGCGCAGGACCCGGACGTCAACACCACTTACAGAAGGCAGACCAAAAAGCATGTGCAGCCTCGAGAAGGGATTCAGTTTCGCTAGAGCGGATTGCGAATACAGGGCACCGCTAATTCCCCACCTAGCACGGCAAAAATGAGACCAGTAATCATAAACGCCATTTGACGACGCAAAATTTAGTATACTATCTGTCCGCTAAAAAATCAATCAGGATCTTTTAACTGGCTCTTCTTCCTTTTTTTCTCTTCACGAAGTCCGCGGAAAAAATCAGTCAGCATCTGCCCGCACGCCTCACCAAGCACACCCGGCACCACCTCACAGCGATGGTTGAACCGCTCATCCTCAAGCAGATTCATCAGGCTTCCCGCACAGCCCGCTTTCGGATCACGGGCCCCATACACAACCCGGTCCACACGCGACAGCAAAATCGCCCCGCTGCACATCGGACATGGCTCAAGCGTCACATAAAGCGTCGTCCCCTCAAGCCGCCAACTGCCAACTTCCTCACACGCCTTCTCAATCGCTAAAAGCTCCGCATGCGTCACAGCATTCTGCGTCGTCTCCCGCAAATTATAAGCAGACGCAATCAACTCATCATCCTTAACAATCACAGCTCCGATCGGCACCTCGCGAATCGCCTCCGCCTTCCTCGCCTCATCAATCGCACGCTGCATCCAATATTCATCGCGCTCAGTCATCTCGTCCGTCCTTTGCTCATTTTTTTCTGATCTTATCATATAGATGAAAAAAGCGTCTATGGGGACGGAGCGCCCGTTCCTTTTTGCAAAAAAGAACGGGCGCTCCGTCCCCCAGAAAGGGGTTTTCTTACATGCAAATCCATATCGTTCAACCTGGAGAAACACTTTTCACCATCGGGGCACGCTACTCCATTACGCCTCAGCAGATCGCCACTGCCAATCAGCTGCCGAATCCTGACCGTCTGGTGGTCGGTCAGGCGCTGGTGATTCCGATTACGGGGAGTTATTATTTTGTGCAGCCTGGGGATTCTCTTTATCTGATTGCCAGACGGAACGGGCTGACGTATCAGGAGCTTGCCGCAATTAACGGTTTGTCTCCCGATCAGCCGCTTGCTGTCGGCTGGCGTCTTTACCTGCCACCGGCACCGAAAACATCAGCTGAATTTAACGCGTATGCTGAGCCGTTTGGCGCTGTGAGTGAAAATCTGCTGAACAGAACGCGGGAAGCTGCTCCGTATTTAACGTACCTTGCTCCTTTCAGTTTTCAGGCCAAGCGCGACGGCACGCTGAGTGAGCTGATCGTAGAGCCGTTTGTGCCGATTGCAGAGCAAAGCCGCGTGACGCTCATGATGGTGATCACTAATTTAGAAGAAGGGGCGTTCAGTGACGAGCTCGGACGCATCCTGTTAAATGACCAGGCCGTGCAGGACCGGCTGCTAGATTCTATCACCGCCACCGCTAAACAATACGGGTTCCGCGATATTCACTTTGATTTCGAATATTTACGGCCGGCTGATGAAGAGGCGTATACGGCCTTTTTAAGAAAAGCGAAGGATCGGTTCTCTAAGGAGGGCTGGCTCGTCTCAGCAGCCCTTGCTCCGAAAACGCGGGCGGATCAGCCTGGGAAATGGTATGAGGCGCACAATTATAAAGCGATTGGGGAAATTGTGGATTTTGTTGTGATCATGACGTATGAATGGGGCTACAGCGGCGGTCCGGCACAGGCTGTGTCACCAATTGGACCGGTGCGAGATGTGCTTGAGTATGCCTTAACCGAAATGCCCGCCTCTAAAATCATGATGGGGCAGAATCTATACGGTTATGACTGGACGCTCCCATTTGTTCAGGGCTCACAGGCGCGCGCGATCAGTCCGCAGGAAGCCATCGCGATTGCAGCGAGACAAGGTGTCCCGATTCAGTATGACGAAACCGCCCAGGCACCCTTCATTGAATACACGGCAGAAGGGAAAGATCATATTATCTGGTTCGAGGACGCCCGCTCCATTCAGGCCAAATTTGATCTGTTAAAGGAGCTTCGCCTGCGCGGGATGAGCTATTGGAAGCTCGGGCTGTCCTTCCCTCAAAACTGGCTCTTGATCAGTGATCAGTTTAACGTCGTCAAATTACCATGAATTTTTTTCTTAAAGACAAGCGCCGTAATGATACGGTTCTTGTCTTTTTTCGTCGGAATGCGTCTACTTTTACCCTATATAATGTGATACAATTACGGTTGTCATTTAATGAGCGACACGCTTGTTTTTCAATCCGTCTCTGCGTCTTACCGGCACAGGGCTTATCGAATCATTAAGGAGGAAACGAGAATGACGACCATTCCGTTTATTACCGTGGAGGGCCCGATCGGCGTGGGAAAAACCTCCCTTGCGAAAGCGATTTCCTCTCACTTTGATTTCCACTTATTAAAGGAAATCGTGGACGAGAATCCTTTTTTAAATAAATTCTACAGCGACATCGATGAATGGAGCTTCCAGACGGAAATGTTTTTCCTCTGCAACCGCTACAAGCAGCTGAGCGATATCCAGCGCCTCTATTTAGCTGAGCAAAAGCCGGTGGCAGCTGATTATCACATTTTCAAAAACCTGATTTTCGCCAAACGCACATTGCGTGAAGCTGAATACGAGAAATACCTCGAGATCTACCGCATTTTAACAGCAGATATGCCAAAGCCGAACGTTGTCGTTTATCTGAACGCAAGCCTTGATACCCTGCTGAAGCGGGTTAAGATGCGCGGACGCGACTTCGAGAAGGATATGAGCCCTCTTTATCTCGAGCAGCTGTCAGCCGATTACGAGGATTTCATCCGTCATTTCGAAAAAACGCATCCGGAAATCCCGGTATTGCGCATTAATGGGGACGACCTTGATTTCGTCCACCACGAACAGGACCTGCAAAAAGTCATTCAGCAGGTTGAAGAATCTTTACTTAAAAGGAGTACAATCTGATGAATGCACGTGAAAAATACGGCATCCCGAACGATGCTGTCATTACGATCGCCGGAACCGTCGGCGTCGGAAAATCAACCATGACCCAGACACTGGCCGATCACCTGAACTTCCGCACATCCTTTGAAAAAGTGGAAGCCAACCCGTACCTAGATAAATTCTATAAAGACTTCGAAAAATGGAGCTTCCACCTACAGATCTATTTCCTTGCA
The DNA here is from genome assembly GCF_020595125.1 of Jeotgalibacillus aurantiacus. Lineage (NCBI taxonomy): Bacteria > Bacillati > Bacillota > Bacilli > Caryophanales > Caryophanaceae > Jeotgalibacillus > Jeotgalibacillus aurantiacus. The sequence continues at coordinate 10,728 of NZ_JACNMS010000011.1, read as the reverse complement.
GAACGCTTTAAAGAACAAAAGCGCATGTTCGAATACGGAGGCGGCTTCATCCAGGACCGCTCCATCTACGAAGACACTGGCATTTTTGCTAAAATGCATTACGAAAAAGGCACGATGTCACCAGTCGATTACGATACGTACACAAGCCTGTTTGACGCGATGGTCATGACGCCTTACTTCCCGCATCCAAGTCTACTAATCTACCTGGAAGGCTCACTCGACGATATCGTCAGCCGCATCCAGTCACGCGGGCGCCCAATGGAGCAGGAAACACCACTCGCCTACTGGGAAGAAATGCACCAGCGCTACGAAAACTGGATCGACTCATTCAACGCATGCCCCGTGCTGCGCCTGAACATCAACGACTACGACCTAGTCAAAGACCCAACATCAATTGACCCGATTCTCGAAAAAATCGGCTCATTCATCCAGCAGACATCACTGCTGAAAAAATAAAAACAAAAGCGGATGGCCTGTGCCATCCGCTTTTGTGTAGAGAAAGGAGAAGAAAATGAAAACTGCAACATTTGAATTCCAGGCTCACGAAAAAGACTATATTGAACTAATCAGGTTTCTCCCTGTTGGACGTTTTATGCGCAAAGGGACGTTGGCCATCGTAACTTTTGTGAGCATCTCTTTATTGATTGCTGCTGTTTATCTCACTGCACAAAATTTCATCGAAGGAGACAACCCTTTCATTGTCTATACGCTTTTGGCCTCAGGCATTTTTATTTTCTGGGCAGTTAATGTTTCTATTGTCCAAAAGATCACAAATGCCTATCTTAAAAAACAAGCCATGCAAATATTTAACCGATACAGCCACAACGGTGTTTCAGATGAGTTTGTTGAATACCATCAAGATCAAAACTTATTCCTCATCAGAAAAACCAAAAAAGAAGTACCCGTTGATCAGTATTTTGATATCTATGAAACCAAAGATCATTACTTATTCTATCGCAACAAAGAAAAAATAGACGAGCGTTTTCTGATTCCTAAAGACGTTAATCCTGACCAGTTAATGATTTTGATCTCAAGGTTAAAAAGTCAAGGTGTGAAGGTGACGGATCGATCAAGGTAGAGTTAAAGATCAGACCCTGGTCTACGGTAGACCTGAGGACAGAAAATTAACATAGAAAGGAGAACAAAATGACTGCAATAAAATTTGAATTTCAAGCTAAAGAAAAAAATTACATTGAGTTAATAAAGTATTTACCAGTCAATAGACTATTGTATAGACTTCAGTTTATCCTCATTACGTTAGCAACTCTTACTTTTTTGTGTTATGCGGTATATATTATTGCAAGAGATTTCGTAGAGGGAGACAATCCCTTCATCGTTTACTCAATCCTTATTCTTTTCACTTTTATTCTTTGATCTATCAACTTATGGATCCCAAGAAAAATAACTGATTTTCGGATAAAACAGAAAGCCTTACAAATATTTAACCGATACAGCCACAACGGTGTTTCAGATGAACTTGTTGAATACCATCAAGATCAAAATCTATTCCTCATCGGAAAAACCAAAAAAGAAGTACCCGTTGATCAGTATTTTGATATCTATGAAACTAAAAATAATTATTTATTCTATCGAAACAAAGAAAAAATAGCCGAGCGTTTTCTGATTCATAAGGACGTTAATCCTGACCAGTTAAAGGTTTTGATCTCAAGGTTAAAAAGTCAAGGTGTGAAGGTGACTGCTCGATCAAGGTAGAGTTAAGGGTTAGCTGCAAGAACAGCCTATTAAATTTAAAAGGAGTGCATGCACATGAAACGCATCGCGAGCTTGACTTTCTCTTTTGTCGCTTTCAGCATCATCCTGCTGGCGAACTTCCAATCAGGTGTATGGTTTGATACTGAGACTGGTGCAGTGCTAAACAGCATTTGCATCGCAGCGATGATTCTTTGCGTCATTCTGATTGTTTTAAATGCCAGAAAACGAAATAAAGATACTTCTATCTAAAAAACAGAGGCCGTGAGCCTCTGTTTTTTTACATAAGAAAAACCCACTGCAAAAGCAGCGGGCTCTCCAACATTTATGCGCGTTGATGTTAAATTTAAAATTATGGAGGAGGTAGAGGGATTCGAACCCCCGCGGGCTGTTACACCCCTGTCGGTTTTCAAGACCGATCCCTTCAGCCGGACTTGGGTATACCTCCGTGTTCGACAAGAATTATAATATCATGTATTGCATAACCCGTCAAACGTTTTTGAAAAGTTTTTTAGAAACTTTTCGATGCTTTTGTTCTGCGGTACTGCCACTGCTTCCACTGGAAACGGATAAAGCAACCGACACAAAAGCCCATGATCGCAACGGACGCTGCAACAACAACCATTATTGTAAAGGCATAGCCCGCAATTGTCCAGCCCATGAGGAAAGAAAAATAGCCGCTACCGAGAAAAAATACCGCAATCAGCTGATTAAACCGCTGGTCATCGCGATCCTCCGGAATATATTCATTCATCGGCTTTTTCAAAAATACCTTTGCCCCGCGCATCACAGGGTTGAAATCGAATAGAATGCCGCCTAATCCGGCAATGAGAGGAATCAAAATAAGTGCATGAATGCCTGTCAGCCAGGCTGCAACAACGCTTAGCACGATCGTAAACTGGTTTACACGAACAAGAGGACGCGGAATAGATAAAGAAGCTGCCATTTATATCATACCTTTCTGATCGGAATATAAGTTTATAAAATATGATACGCCCTATGGTATGCAAACGTCAAGAGGAGAGTATTCGTGAGCATGCGGGGAGAGTTCGTGAGGTTAACGGATGAATTCGTGAGGTTAGGCGGTACTTTCGTGAGCACAATGACTACTTTCGTCAGTTCAATACCATTTGGCCTACCCCTTTTCTGCGCGATCACGCCGAGTCTGGGAAAATCGGCAGTATTCCGCGTACTACCTCGGCTTCTAACGCTATCTCCCAAGCTTCCACACCCATTTTGTTAACTTCCCTCTCATTTCCCTAAGCAGATCACTACATTGCCTCTTCCCCATACATCCACCCAAAAGCAAAAGCCGCCCGGAAACCCGGACGGCTTTTTTAAAAACCTTATTTAGAAATAACCTTCTTACCACCCATATAAGGCTGCAGTACGTCTGGTACGATCACGCTGCCATCTGCCTGCTGGTAGTTCTCCAGAATCGCAGCAACGGTACGGCCGATCGCTAGACCGCTTCCATTTAGCGTGTGCACGTGCTCCGGCTTGGCGTTTGGCTCGCGGCGGAAACGGATGTTGGCGCGGCGTGCCTGGAAGTCCTCGAAGTTACTGCAAGAAGAGATCTCGCGGTACGTGCCGTAGCTTGGAATCCATACTTCGATGTCGTATTTCTTCGCTGCTGTGAAGCCAAGATCCGCTGTACACATGCTCATGACGCGGTATGGCAGTTCAAGCAGCTGAAGTACTTTTTCAGCGTGTCCTGTCAGCATTTCAAGCGTTTCATAAGAATCCTCAGGCTTCGCAAAACGCACAAGCTCTACCTTGTTAAACTGGTGCTGACGGATCAATCCACGCGTGTCGCGGCCTGCAGATCCTGCTTCAGAGCGGAAGTTGGCGCTGTAGGCCACATACGCTTTTGGCAGGTCATCCGCTTTTAAAATTTCATCGCGGTGGTAATTAGTCACCGGTACTTCTGATGTCGGTACGAGGAAGTAGTCCTCTTTTTCAATGCGGAACGCGTCCTCTTCAAACTTTGGGAGCTGGCCTGTGCCTGTCATGCTCGTACGGTTAACGAGGTATGGCGGCAGCATTTCCGTATAGCCGTGCTGGTCCTGATGGAGGTCCATCATAAAGTTGATCAAAGCACGCTCCAGGCGGGCACCGGCACCTTTGTAAAAAACGAAACGGCTTCCGGTTACTTTAGCTGCGCGCTCGAAGTCCAGCATTTCAAGGTCAGTCGCAACATCCCAGTGAGGTTTTGGTTCAAATTCGAAATCGCGGATCGTTCCCCAGTTACGAATCTCAATATTGTCGTCCTCTGTTTCACCCACCGGCACACTTTCATGCGGGACGTTCGGAATAGACAGCAATAGGTCCTGAAGCTTTTCTTCAACCTCGCGAAGGCGGTCATCCACCTCTTTGATTTCATCACCAAGCGCACGCATTTCTGCGATCACATCATCAGCATTTTTCTTCTCACGCTTCATTTGGGCGATCGCCTGAGACACCTCGTTACGGCGGCTCTTCTTCTCTTCCCCTTTCGCAATCAGCTCACGACGCTCCTCATCTAAAGCCTGAAACTGATCGAAATCCTTTAGATCCTCACCGCGGTGAGCCATTTTCCCTTTAATTTCATTAAAATTATTTCTTAAACGCTTTAAATCCAACATGATGTATTTCCTCCTCTTGTGTTTGAAAAGCCGGACTGTAGAGGTGGGATCAGACCCCGTCTCTACACAAACAAAAAACTCCCGTCCCTTATTATAAAAATAAGGGACGGGAGTTTAGGCCCGCGATACCACCCTGGTTGGGAGCACATGAAGTTACTCCCCGCTCAATGACGTAACGGTGTCGGCCGTGGAGCCTTACTGACGTGTTTCGGGCTCCCGCTCCAGAATGGATTCGCGACCTCCTTTTACCGTCTCGCACCAGCCGACGGCTCTCTTGAAAAAGGGTGGATTGCTACTGTTTTCTGTCAAAGCTTTTCGATTTATTCTTAAAAATTACCTTACTATACGGTTCGGAAAAGATCAACCTTTTTTCTTACGCAGTCACACCGGCTGATTTGACCATGTTGATGAAATACGCCGTCAGACGGTGATCATCCGTTAATTCCGGATGGAACGAACAGCCAAGGAATTGTCCGTGGCGCGCCAGTACGATCCGGTCTTTGTATGTGGCAAGCACTTCTGTTTCCGGGCCTGCTGATACGATGTGAGGCGCACGGATAAAGACAGCTGTGAATGGATCTCCCTCAATTCCTTTGATGGATAAATCCGTTTCAAAGCTTTCCTTCTGACGGCCAAATGAATTTCGCTCAACAACGACATCCATCACACCTAAATGCGGCTCGTCATATCCGACAATCTCACCTGCAAGTAAAATCAGACCGGCACATGTGCCAAAAATCGGCTTTCCGGAGGCTGCGAAATGGCGCAGCGGCTCCATCAGACCGTATACATCAATCAGGCGGCGCATCGTTGTGCTTTCCCCGCCTGGAATAATTAATCCGTCAATAGTTGAGAGCTGTTCTGCTTTCTTCACGACAACCGCTTTGGCATCGCCTGCTTCGATTGAACGGACATGTTCCCTAACCGCTCCCTGTAATCCTAATACACCAACTGTTGTCATGATGATCAGCCCTTTCTTACCAACCGCGCTCCTGCATGCGGTCTTCTAATGATAGTGAAGAGATTTCCATCCCTTTCATTGCTGTACCAAGCTCTTTTGATACTTTCGCAATGAGTTCATAATCCTGGTAGTGAGTCGTTGCTTCCACGATCGCACGTGCAAACTTCTCAGGGTTATCTGATTTGAAAATACCTGATCCAACGAATACACCGTCAGCGCCAAGCTCCATCATTAATGCTGCATCTGCAGGTGTTGCGACACCGCCCGCTGCAAAGTTCACGACTGGAAGACGGCCAAGCTCTTTAATTTCTAAAAGAAGCTCAAATGGTGCACCAAGGATTTTCGCTTCTGTCATCAGCTCATCCTTAGACATGTTCACAACGCGGCGAACCTGTGCGTTTACCTTACGGATATGACGAACAGCCTCTACGATGTTACCTGTTCCAGGCTCACCCTTCGTACGAAGCATCGCTGTACCTTCTCCGATACGGCGTGCTGCTTCCCCAAGGTCGCGGCATCCGCATACGAATGGTACCGTGAAGTCGCTTTTCAGCAGGTGAAACTCTTCATCTGCCGGCGTTAATACTTCACTCTCGTCGATATAGTCTACGCCCATTGATTCCAATACGCGTGCTTCTGTAATATGTCCAATACGGGCTTTTGCCATGACCGGAATACTTACCGCGCTCATAACCTCTTCTACGATGCGAAGGTCTGCCATACGCGCTACTCCGCCTTCTTTACGAATATCAGAAGGAACACGCTCTAATGCCATAACCGCTACCGCACCAGCTGCCTCTGCTAACTTTGCCTGCTCAGCGTTGACTACATCCATAATCACGCCGCCTTTTTGCATCTCTGCCATTCCACGTTTAACACGATCCGTACCTGTATTCATTACAAAAAGCCTCCTTCATCCTGTGTAAAACCCTTTTATTGAAAAGGATAGAAAATTTTGATTAAACCAGTCGGAATTAGTTGATTCCACCTTTTATCTTCACTAAAAAAGCGCTCCCTGTCAAGACAAGAAGCGCTTTATACACTGATTTTATTTAGCTGAACCAGCCTGATACCGTTGATGTAATCGTGCCCCACAGATTTCCGAAGAAACCGCCGACCGCACGCATGCTGAGTACGAACCAGTTCGCTTTTTCAACGGATTCCGTTGTTACAAGCTCCGCTTCAAGCGCAGAAGCCATGCTTTCATCCAGATAACCATATTCACCTGCTGCACCAGCCATGCTGATCGTACCAACCACTGCTCCTTCTTCAATCGGAGCCGTTAATTCGCCGTTTTCATTTAAAAGAGACTCATCAAGCGTCAATTCAGGTGTGAATTCAGCAGGATCCTGTCCATTCTGCAAAAGGACATTAACAGGCTCAGTCGTCTGAACGCCTACAGAATCCTCTTTCCCTTTATCAACCGCCAGTGTTTCCTGGCCTTCTACCGTATAGTTCGCAGGCAGAATTTCCTGCATGCTGAAATTGTTAAAACCAAAATCAAACAGTTCCGCTGTCGCACCAAAACGCGCCTCATAAGAACCCACGCCGTTCTCATCCGTTGCATTCATCACAACAGAGATCAGACGCATGCCATTACGTTCAGCTGTTCCTGTAAAGGTGTAACCGGCAAAATCCGTTGTACCGGTTTTAATGCCATCTACCCCTTCATATTCAAACACAAGACCTGGAAGCATGAAGTTCCAGTTTGGCATGTTGGTTGCATCATCCGTCCCTTCACGGAACACATCTCTCGGAATGCTTGATGTTTCAAGCACCTCCGGGAAATCCGTCAATAGACGGTGAGCAAGCTTCGCTGTGGCACGTGCTGACATGACATTTTCCTCATCAGCGCCTGTATTTTCAGGGTGGTAACCAAGCATATCGGCATTGTTCAAGCCGGATGAATTCACAAAGCGGTAATCCTGTAATCCCATCTCTTCAGCCTTGGCGTTCATCTGATCGACAAAAGCCTGCTCTGAACCGGCAACCGTCTCAGCAATCGCAATTGTTGCTGCATTCGCTGAGTAAATTACCATCGCTTCATAAAGCTCCCGAATCGAATACTGCTCACCTAATCGCAACGGAACGTTACTGAGTGAACGGTCCTGAGAAATTTCGAACGTTTTATCCGTTACCGTATATTGATCGTCCCAAGACACTTCACCTGCAGCGACTGCTTCAAGAAGAAGATATTCTGTCATCATCTTCGTCATACTTGCAATCCCTAAAAGCGTATCTTCATTTTTGGCATATAAGACTTTTCCTGTTTCTGCTTCAAGCAGAATCGCTGCATCGACATTCCAATTTTGAATCTGAGCTTCTGCGTCCTGCATGAATGCACCGCTTCCTAGAAAGAGAACAAGCGCCATCATACCCGCAGCTGTGTTGCGTAACATTTTCTTCACGTTTTTAACCCTCCAGCAAAATATGTACACTTCTGTCATTCTATCATAGTGTCCTTGTAAAAAATAGAGAGAGAATAGCACTGTTACGTGACAAAAAAGCAGGACTCCCGTAAGAAAGAGAGTCCTGCTACCTTCGATTCATCTATTATAATGAGTAGTTTGGAGATTCTTTTGTAATCTGTACATCATGCGGGTGGCTTTCACGAAGCCCGGCACCCGTCATACGGATAAACTGTGCTTCTTCACGCAGATCCAACAGATTCTTCGATCCGCAATAACCCATTCCGCTGCGGATTCCACCAACCAGCTGATAAATCGTATCAGCAAGAGGTCCTTTATAAGGCGTACGGCCTTCAATGCCTTCAGGAACAAGCTTTTTCGCATCCTCCTGGAAGTAACGGTCCTTCGAGCCTTTTTCCATCGCGCCGAGTGAACCCATTCCGCGGTACACTTTAAAGCGGCGGCCCTGGAAGATTTCCGTTTCACCAGGACTTTCAGATGTACCGGCAAGAAGACTTCCAAGCATCACCGCATGTCCCCCTGCAGCAAGTGCCTTCACGATATCACCTGAATACTTAATCCCGCCGTCGGCAATAATAGATTTACCGTGCTTGCGTGCTTCCGTTGCACAGTCATACACAGCGGTAATCTGAGGAACACCGACACCAGCCACTACACGTGTTGTACAAATCGAACCAGGTCCGATTCCAACTTTAATCACATCAGCGCCTGCTTCAATCAGTGCTTTTGTTCCTTCACCCGTTGCCACATTTCCAGCAATAATCACCACGTCTTTAAATGCTTCACGAATCGAAGCAATCGTATCAAGCACACCCTGTGAATGTCCGTGTGCCGTATCAATCACAAGCGCATCAACACCTGCTTTAACGAGCTTTTCAACACGCTTCACGGCATCCGCTGTCACACCAACAGAAGCAGCAACTAAAAGACGGCCTTTTGCATCCTTGGCAGAGTTCGGGAATTCGATCACTTTTTCAATATCCTTGATTGTGATTAATCCTTTAAGTGTACCTTCATCATCCACTAAAGGAAGCTTCTCAATCTTATACTGCTGAAGAATCTTTTCCGCTTCATCAAGCGTTGTGCCGACAGCTGCCGTTACAAGATTGTCTTTTGTCATCACTTCATCAATTTTAATCGAGTAATCCTGGATAAAACGAAGATCGCGGTTCGTAATAATACCGACCAGCTTCTGCTCATCCATATCATTGACAATTGGGACACCGGAAATACGGTATTTGCCCATCAAGTGCTCTGCATCAAACACCTGATGATCCGGCGTAAGGAAAAATGGATCTGTAATGACGCCGCTTTCTGAACGCTTAACACGTTCCACCTGCTCAGCCTGCTGCTCAATACTCATATTCTTATGGATGACACCAAGGCCACCGGCACGCGCCATCGCAATCGCCATCGCCGCTTCCGTTACCGTATCCATACCAGCACTGATAATTGGGACATTCAACTTAATCGTATCCGTCAGCTCCACTGATAAATCAACATCACGCGGTAATACTTCTGATTTAGCCGGGACAAGCAATACATCATCAAACGTTAAGCCTTCTTTAGCAAACTTAGTTTCCCACATTGTCAAATTTCCTCCCAGTCTGAAAAATATTATTGTAAGGTTATCAGCCGGGATACCCCGTGTCAAGACAGATGAAATAAGTTCGATTATTATGAATTGTTCGGAGGTTTATGGTATGACGTCATACTTTAACTGGAACCGCTATCTTCCCTACCATGCCAGAGTTGACTCATTCATCTTATTACAGCAGGCATACACACAAACGAACCCGGAGACTGCCCACATCCTCGCTTCAGAAAAACACGAACTATTCTGCTCTCACCTCGAACACGCAGAAGCCTTTTACATCCAAAGCAACACGTCACCACTCACCATCCAGCCCATCCTGCAATTCTACGGCTTCACTCATCTGCTAAAAGCAGCCATTACGATAAAAGACCCTTTTTACCCTGAAAAATCCAACCAGCTTGCCCACGGTGTCACCTCCCGTAAACGCAAGAAAAAAGATTTTTCATTCTTAGAAGACACCGTCAAAATACAAAAAAACGGCCTCTACACCGTTTTTACAACCAGACTCCTTAACCGCAATCCATTGCCTGTCACCATTACAATGGAGGAACTATTCCACTCACTCGAAACAAACCGGCAGGACCCTGATCCGATCCAGGCCCACTTTCTGCTGCTCTATAACCTCAGCATGATCGCCAGGTACGAAACCGAATGGTGGAACCAATGCATCACCTACAAAAAAACTGCTGACTACGCCGTCATAAGGAGCTTTCTCGCCTATTCAGCGGGTTTTTTGCCGGAGGAAATGCTGAGATACCTAATAATGGAATGATATAGGGACACTGGAGGTAGTCAGCCTTTCTTTTAAGTTAGCTTGAGATTCTATCTACTTTCTACTTTATTCTTCACACTTTTGCTCTTATTCAGTATACTTTCCCGTTTATTCGATACACTTTATTCTCTATTCTGCATACCTCCGGAAACATCCCTGCGAAGCTCGGGGGCACTGAATGCAGTTGAGTAACTGAAAGTCTTTTTCCTTTCTCTAAACCAGCTCGAAATTCTATACACTTTCTACTTTATTCTGCACACTTTTGCTCTTATTCAATATACTTTCCCTTTTATTCGATACACTTTATTCTCTATTCTGTATACCTCCGGAAACATCCCGGCGAAGCTTGGGGGCACTGAATGCACTTTGGTAACTAAAAGGATCGGGTTATTCTTCAAACCAGCTCGGGATTCCACACACTTTGCTCTTCATTCCAAACACTTTTGCTCTTATTCAGTATACTTCCCAGTTTATTCTACACACTTTGCCGGATTCTACACACCTCAAGAAACATCCCGGCTACGACCGGGCGCTCTTCATGCACCTTCAAACCCGACCTCCACCTAAAAAACGCACAAAAAAACCTGCCGTCTCTCCTGAGCGACAGGTCTTATCTTTGGCCTAGCGACGTCCTA
>NZ_JACNMS010000010.1 GCF_020595125.1 Jeotgalibacillus aurantiacus | reverse complement strand
TGGACCGGACTCGACGAAGATAAAGGAAACACAGCGAACGGAGTGAGCTGATGTTGACTTATCGAACGAGAGGACGGGAAGTTTGCTAGTCCCTGCCTGCTGGAACTGGATCAAGAAAAGTGGAAGCAGGCGTTTAGGGACGTACAAACTGGACTGGACTCGACGAAGATCGATGAGGGAAACACGGCATTTAGCAACTTTTTCAAGTTATTTAACCACTCTTTCGGGTTATTTGACGACTCTCTGCACTTATTTGACCACTTTCGACCGTTATTTAACCACTCTCGGCCCTTATTCAACCACTCTCACAAAAAATCCCGGCGGAGCCCGGGGGCACTTTAAGCCCTTAAGTACCTAAAAGCATTTAAACGAACGCTGCACTTGAGCAGTCCATGAACCATTCTCCACACCCTGCAAAACCATCCAAAAAAATAACGCCCGACTCCAAATGAGCCGGGCGCTGCATATCCCGAGAAAACCGGTTTAGCTTCTGCCGTTTTGATTTTGTTCAAGCTGGCGTTCTGCCATTTGGATGGCCTGCTTCACCATGTTTCCTGCATCCCGTGATTTAATGCCGCCCCAGCCTTCCTGCTGGACCGTGTCATAAATGCCGAGTTCCTTGGCGATTTCTTCTTTGAGCTGATCAGACATTACGCTTCTTCTTCTGCTCATTTCAGTCATCCTCCTTTTAAGGTATGCCTGATTAGTCTGTCGTAAACGGCAAATGATATGTATGGAAGATCGAGGCAAACAAATAAGGCGGTCTGCCGGAATCACTGACTAACAATGATTCCGGCAGACCGCCCGTTTACGATAATGCGCGTTAATCGATGATGCTGATTAACTTACGCTGATTGTTTCTGTTCCTTCTTCGATGAAGGTTAACTCAACTGCTTCTGTCAGTACATCGGTGTAGCTGTACGATACCCGCTCAAAAGAGTTCTCATCCTGATCCAGTTCAATAATGAAAATAGAAGGATACGTTTCAGTTAAGACTCCTGAACGCTCAATTGTCTTGCGTCTTCCACCATTGGCTTTTAACAATAGACGTTTTCCAAGATTTAAATCAAGTGACTTCTTAATATCAGCTAACGTTTTTGGCATTCCGCTTCCACCTCACTGACATTATTGTACCAAATCTTAGTGATTTAGTCAAACAAAATATATATAATAACAAGTATTTTATGACCATGTCAATATTTTTATTTCGCCAAAATGCTCTTTTATGTGTCGTTTCCTGTTTTTGTATAGATTTCTGCTCGATATGGCATCCCCGTTCTCAGCACCCCGCGTGTTTCAATTCCTCCAATTCCTTCATCGCTGGCCAGCGTATAAGGCAGCAGATCACGGATGGAAAAGGAGTCCTTAAACGGCGTATAGCTGATTCTTCCCGCTGCATAAGCAGGATCCAGCGCGTGAATGTTCACCCTGAGAGGTGAGCTGGCAAAATTCGCTCCTGCATGAATGAGTGACTCAAAATGAGACTGACACGCTCCTGCAAAAATAACAAGCTGATCCAGGTTGGGCATTTTTCTCCTTGCTTCCTGAACCGCTTTTACAAAAGCAGTGGAATGACGATAGGCCGAAAGATCATTTTTATCCCCCTGCCCGCTTAAATAGGCATCGTGCCCAGTCAGCACCAGAATTTGAGGCTGATATTGATTCAACAGCTCCTTCACACATTCAGCCATCTCTTTTTCAGCACAATGAATGCCGATATGTGGCACCTGAAGCTCCGTATACGCCTTCATACACTTCTTTAAGTATCGCTCATCCCCATCCAAATGCAGGACGCGTCCGGGGAGATGAAAGGTTCGGGCATCTTCATCCTCTCTCTTACCGGACGATTCCGCAGGCTGTAAGGATTTTTTCTTTTGACGCAGCTGTTCATCCACTTCTTCAAGCTGCCTTTCAGACATTAATTCCAGGTCGTCTAAAGGGGCATCTGCTATGAGGCGGACATCCCTTCCAACTAACCAGGCAAAATTAACACCATCACGATCTTCTATTGACATGACTTCAAATACAATATCGCATCCATATGAACGCCGTCCGACCGCCTGACTGACCCAGTCCATCACCCAGCCCCTCTCCTCACCAGTCATTCTGTATCATATGCAACGACCTGGGTGACTGTGCCGATTGTTTTGATTCCGTGCATCTATATAAAAAAACCATGGCCCAAAAAGAACCATGGTTACACTTATAACGTTTAATGAAAAACTTGATACAGCTCATTGGCAAGACGCGCAAAATCCGGGATCGACAAGCTTTCTCCGCGGCGACTTGGGTCGATCTCAGCACGCTCGAGCGCTGCGATGATCGCTTCTTTTTTCGCCTTACCTTCAGGCAGCTGACTCGTCAAATTATTGATAATTGTCTTGCGGCGCTGGGCAAACGAGGCACGTGTAACCGTGAAAAAGAAATCTTCACTGATCACATCCACCGGCGGCTTATCACGCTTCACCAATTTGATCACAGCAGAATCCACATTCGGCTGCGGAATAAAGACCGTTTTTGGCACAATCATCACAGTCGATGCTTCTGTATAGTACTGAATCGCAATCGAAAGCGAACCGTAATTTTTCGTTCCCGGTTTCGCCGCAATCCGGTCAGCCACCTCTTTTTGAAGCATCACGACCATCCCTTTGATCGGCAGGCCTTCTGTCAGAAGCTTTAAGATGATAGGAGTCGTCACATAATAAGGAAGATTCGCTACCACCATCAGGTTCTTCACATCCTGAAACTCCTCTTCAATCACCTGATGCACATCTGCCTTCAACACATCTGAATGAAGAATTTTTACATTATCGTATGGAGAAAGGGTATCAGCGAGAATCGGTAACAGACGCTGATCAATTTCAAAAGCCGTCACTTTTTTAGCTGCGCGGGCCAGATGCTCTGTCAGCGCGCCAATTCCCGGTCCAATTTCAATCGCCCCATCTTCCTTTGTCAATTCCGCATGGCTGACAATGTTATGAAGAATATTAGGATCGATCAAAAAGTTCTGTCCCAGGCTCTTTTTAAAAGAAAAGCCGTATTTATTCATAATTTCTTTCGTACGTATCGGTGTTGCAATATCTTTATTCATGTTCTTCCTCCTGTAAAATACGCGTCAGTGCAGTGGCAAATTCCTCTTTTGAAATTTGAAAGATCATCAGGCGGTTATAAAGCTGTTTACCATTTACATAGCCGATCTTCAAAGCAGCACCAAGCTTTTCCCTGCGCGCTTTGGCTTTAGGACCGCCAATCAGACCCGCTGTGACAAGATCCTCTTTGGTAATGACCTCCACAGGAGTTTCCGTCATCACATGAGCATCCTTCAATGCCTGACGGATCACTTCAGGTGCAGCATGCTCCACGCCGAGACCTCTTCCCTTTTTACGCAACGCATCCTGCTTTTCTATAAACGCATGCCGGCAACCGGGAACCGCCTCCTGAACAATCTGGCGGATTCGCTGCCCCGGATAATCCGGATCCGTTAAAATAATGACGCCTCGCTTTTCCTGCGCATGGCGTATTTTTTCAAGAGTACTTTTAGAGACGGCTGATCCGTTTGTTTCGATCGTATCAGCGTCAACAGCCCGTTTGACAGCCGTTGTATCGTCTCTTCCTTCAACAACAATGACTTCTTTTAATTTCATTGATTCCTCCGTATAACTGTATCTTTGCCCTATTATAGCGGAAATTGAATGCGAGCGCATAATTCTTTTGACAGGAGTATCTTTTGTGATCGGTCCTCCGGTTTTGTTTATGCGTTTGATGGTGTATTAAGGCCGGGCATGGGCCATCCTTCGCTTTCCGCGGCCGCGCGGTGAGCCAGCTAGTGCTACGCACTACGCTGTCTCACCTGTCGCTTCTCTGCCGCAGGAGTCTACGGATGGCCCATGCCCTCGTGGAGAATAACGGATATAGAATGTTTTTGAGAAACGGACCTAAGGTTCACAAAACATAAAATTCATGGTAAAAGGAATGCATGTTTAGATACCCAGACTAAGAGTACAGACGGAATTCCTTCACTTGTGCAAGTTATTCAATCTATTCACTTTTTAATTCAGGCTTTCCAGAAATTAATTCATTCGTTCTGGAAATTAATCCCTTCACTAGGCGAGTCTCAACGCTTTTACCTTCTTTTCAACCCGCTGATTCCTTCAAACCGGAACCTAATTCCTTCATTAACAAAGATGATTCCATCAAAACCACTTTAAGCCCCAAACCTTCTGATATGACGCAAATCAAGCCCACTTAATAGCACACACCACTCTGCGCAATCCGATTAACAAGTAAACCACCAGAGGGCTAGGGACATCCACAGACTCCTATGGAGGTGAAACCGATGTGCGAAGCACAGCGGGTTCACCGCCCGGCCATGGAAAGCGGAGGATGTCCCCCAGCCCGGTTTTTTATATCTGTTTGAGTATGCAAGGATACCCAACGCACGGTTTAAATCTCAAAACACGAAAAAAAGGAGGTTATACACCTCCCCTAACAGTTGAATTATGGCAATACCGTTACTTTAACCGTGCGATTTCCCCATGCGTAGGCAGCGGATTTCGTTGGGATAAAGACGTCGATTTTGTTGCCGTGGATTGCTCCGCCAGTGTCTCCGGCAATAGCATAGCCGTAGCCTTCAACGTATACTTTTGAACCTAAAGGAATAACAGAAGGGTCTACTGCAATGACCTTCATGCCCGGATTCGCTTTTAGGTTAATGCCTGTTGCTGTAATTCCTGAGCAGCCTGCGCATGAAGCAGTATAGGCTGTTGACGACATCATGATCTCGCGGCCGGATGGCGCGCTTGTTGAGACAGCTGTCGTTTGTACAGGAGTTGAAGCTGCTGCACTTGCCGTATGTACAGGTGTTTCACGTGGAACGCTTGCGACTACGGGCTTTTTCGTACCGACTGAGACGATTTCGTTAATGCTCTCTTTGACGGTTTTTTCTTCTTTTAATTTGCGGGAGATTTCTTTTCCATTCTCCATCACGACTTCGTAGGTTTTTTCAATCAGGCCTTTTTCGCCTTTTTGTACAACTTCTTCCGTTCCCTCAGCCAGATCTGAATCTTCTTTGGTTTCAACGGTAAAGTCTTTTGGTTCTTCCACCACATCGGTGACCTTATCAACACGGACGATCTTAACAGTAGCGCCCTCCGTCAGCATGGTGTCTGTTGAAGGCTCAACCCGATCATCTTGATCCAGCTTAATATTATTCTGGCTTAAAAAGTCAGCGACGGTGATCGAAGTGGACCATGCCTCTTCTTGTGTCGTTCCGTCGACAAGTGTCCATGCGAAAGCTTTGTCTAATGAGATTGTCATATCTTCCTCAATCTGTTGGCTCAAGTCATGTGACAGCTCATCCAGGTCACTGATCTCCACTTTTTCTCTTCGCAGAAATTCTCCAACGGTTTCTGCGTTTGTCATGATTTGCTGGGTTTCCCCACCTAAATCAAATGACACCTGTTTCGCCGCACGGTAGGCAACATTCATATCGTGATAAATGGATGCATCCTCCGCGGGGTACACATAGTCCTCTGAGTTTAATTCAATACCTAATTCTGTAAATATATCTTTGACGGTGTCCGCATTCGTGCGCACCAATTGCTCTTCGCCATTTAGAGACAGGGTTACAGTTTTCTTCATACCTTCCTGAAAAAGAAATCCAATTACCAGGACAAATACTGTCAGGCTAAGTAAACTATAGACCCAATTCCTCTTACTCATAGACTTTGGAAACAGGTTTTTCATGTTCTTTTCTGATTGCATGAAAAACTCCTCCTTTACGTTGAGTGATTATAAAGACTTTAGAGACAGATTGTCAACCTTTAAAACTATGAATTTCTTCTCTGCGCAGGTGAGATATTTCCCATTATGCACAGGCAGTTCGTTCGTGAAAAGGTTTTTTAATCGACAACCAGACCGCTTTATCCTGGTGAAAGAGCTAAGATGGTGTCGCATGTCTTTTTGCTAATTCTTCCGGATCACCCGTGTATTTTTAAGTTCCGTGGCTTACAGCTGAAATAATTTTTTCGCGTTTTCTGTCGTACGTTTTCCAACTTCTTCGTACGATAATCCTTTTATTTCCGCAATTTGCTCTGCTACGAGTTTGACGTAGGCAGGTTCGTTGCGCTTTCCCCGGTAAGGATGTGGCGCAAGAAACGGAGCATCTGTCTCAATTAACAGATGGTCGAGATCAATTTCTGCCGCTACTTCCTTCGGTTTTTTTGCATTCTTAAAGGTGACAGGACCTCCAAGAGAAATCATAAAGTTCAGATCCACACACTGTTTGGCAATTTCAACGCTGCCGCTGTAGCAATGCATGATCCCTCCGACTTCCTCTGCCTGTTCCTCGCGGAGAATATCCACTACATCCTGTGTAGCGTCCCGGTTATGAATGACTATAGGAAGCTTTACTTTTTTCGCCAGACGAATCTGCTTTCGGAAGACCTCTTTTTGAATATCGTGCGGGGATTTATCCCAGTGATAATCAAGGCCCATTTCACCGATTGCCACGACCTTTGGATGAGCAGCAAGCTCTTCAATCCATTTCAGGTCTTCATCCGTCATATCAATGGCGTCTACCGGATGCCAGCCAATCGCTGCATAAATGAATTCATGCGCTTCAGCAAGCTCCATTGCCTTTTTGATTGTTTTCCGGTCGAAGCCAACGACCGTCATCCATTCCACGTCATTTTCTTTTGCGCGTTCGATCACCTCATCAAGGTCTTCCTCAAACTGATCTGCGTTTAAATGAACATGTGTATCGAATAACATTCGTTTCCTCTCCTTTTACAGCAAGATTAGTGTATTAAAAAAACAGATGACATACATCACAGAAATGTAACAATCATTTAACAAATTAATCTTTAGTATGTTAAACCGTTACATAATGTATTAGGAATGTTTTATTTTTAATATAAGAAATAATATTAATTTCAAAATAGTTTTCCTTATAAATCCTTATTAAACCAATAAAAACCCTTTAAATAAAACTATTTTAATATAACCAACTGAATGAGACGTCATTTTTAGGTAAATCGATGCGATGATCTCTCAAATTCAAATTATTTTCCAGTCATTTTTCACAAAGTAAAACGTGTTACCTTTTTGTTACACAAATGCAACAAACATTTATTACCACATAATAAAAGAAGAGAGGACCCGTTCAGTCCCCTCTCCTTCTATTATAAATGCCTGCAATTACTTCACTCGGGCTCCATTTTCCAATGTCTGTGCGACTTCGGCTAAAGCAAGAACCCCATCCTTTTCTCCAGCTAAAATCATGCCTTCAGACAATTCACCGCGCAATTTAACCGGCTTTAAGTTTGTGACACACACTACTTTTTTTCCAATTAGCTCATCAGGCGTGTAAAATTTCGCAATTCCGGAGACAACTTGACGCTTTTCGAAGCCTAAATCAAGCTGAAGCTTTAATAATTTGTCTGCTTTTTTGACCGGCTCACAGCCTGTAACTGTCGCAACACGGAGATCTACCTTCATAAAATCATCGATGGTGATCTCTTCTTCAAGCTCGACAACCTCAGGCTCTTTTTCAGGTGCCGGGGCTGAACCAGCCATCTTTTCCTTAATGTAAGCAACTTCTTCTTCCACATCCAGACGAGGGAAGATCGGCTCACCTTTTGCCACGACCTTTGTGCCGGAAGGGATGACGCCAAAGTCATGTAAGCTTTCCCACTTAAGGAAGGTTTCTCGGTCAACCTGAAGCTGATCGAGAATACGTCCAGGCGTCTGCGTCATAAACGGCTGCAGCAGTACGGCGATACGGCGAAGCGTTTCAGCCAGGTGGCTCATCACATTGCCAAGCTCATCTTTTTGCGCCTCATCCTTCGCAAGTACCCACGGCTGTGTTTCATCGATATACTTGTTTGCACGGCTGATCAGCTGCCATACGGTAGAAAGGGCAATAGAGAACTCCATGTTTTCCATCGACTCTTCAAACTTTTTAACGGTTTCTTCATTTAAAGCGAGCAGCTGCTGGTCAAATTCACCTTCAGATCCCTTATAAACCGGAATTTCACCGTCAAAATATTTATTGATCATGGCCACTGTACGGTTTAACAGATTCCCAAGATCATTTGCCAGGTCAAAGTTCACGCGCTCAACGAAGCCTTCAGGCGTAAAAATACCGTCTGAACCAAACGGAACCTCACGCAGCAGGTAATAACGGAGTGAATCAAGTCCGTAACGGTCGATCAGCGTCACCGGATCCACTACGTTCCCTTTAGATTTGGACATCTTGCCGTCCTTCATTAATAGCCAGCCGTGCGCAAATACCTGCTTTGGCAGGGGAAGATCAAGCGCCATCAGCATGATCGGCCAGTAAATCGTATGGAAACGGACAATCTCCTTACTCATCAAATGCACATTAGCCGGCCAGAACTGACGGAAGCGCTCATCCTGATCTGTTCCATAGCCAAGAGCCGTAATGTAATTCGACAATGCATCAATCCATACGTAGACAACGTGCTTCGGATCACCTGGAACCTTAACGCCCCAGTCAAATGTCGTACGGGAAACCGCCAAATCCTCAAGTCCAGGCTTAATAAAGTTGTTCAGCATTTCATTTTTGCGGGATTCCGGCTGAATAAATGCCGGATTTTCTTCATAATATTTCACCAGACGGTCTGCATATTTGCTCATACGGAAGAAATACGATTCCTCACGCACCTTTTGAACCGGATGTCCACTGTCCGGACTTTTACCGCCAATGACTTTTCCATCCTGATCGAATTCTTTATCCTCAAGCTGCGTTTCAGTGTAGAACGTTTCATCCGGAATTGAATACCAGCCTTCATATTCTCCCAGGTAGATATCTCCCTGATCATAAAGCTGCTTAAAGATCTTTTCGACAACGCTTTTATGGCGCTCTTCCGTTGTCCGGATAAAATCATCATAGGAAATCTCCATGGTCTTCCACAGATCCTGGATCCCCTCTACAATTTCATCAACATATTCCTGCGGAGAAACCCCTTTTTCCAATGCCTTCTCCTGAATTTTCTGGCCGTGCTCATCCGTACCTGTTAAATACATGACATCAAAACCACGCAGACGCTTGTAACGTGCCATCGCGTCTCCTGCCACTGTTGTATAGGCATGCCCGATATGAAGCTTTCCACTCGGGTAGTAAATCGGCGTTGTAATATAGAACGTATCGTTTGACTGACTCACTGTAAAATCCTCCTCGCACATCGCCGAAAAGTCACATCCGGCGCGTATTTACCTGCTAAAAAATATACCGTAAAAAGGGGGTTCAATGCAACCAGCGCAGGTCTGCTCTACGATTTTCGACATTTAGACATGTCTTCTCTAGGAAGTCATCCCCATTTTTGTCGAATCGAATACGTATGTCGAAAGAATTTGTCGAATCAGCCAATAGTTCGAAATCAAATCTTTTTTATTTACACTCCCATTAATTACATGATATAGTGATAAATGTAGAAGGAAATGTTTTCAAGTCTTCTAAAACCCTATCAGATCAGTGTTTTTCAATGTATAAAAAAATATGCTATTGGAAAGAAATATGTATTGACTGATATGGGAAGAGTTGGTATGATATAAAAACAGAGAGAAATTTGTCGAATAATGACGAAAAAAATAAAAAAACATTTTGAGAGGGGATTTTTAATATGAAATCAACTGGGATTGTACGTAAGGTAGACGAATTAGGCCGTGTGGTTATTCCAATCGAACTTCGCCGCACACTAGGTATCGCTGAGAAGGACGCTTTAGAAATTTATGTGGATGACGAAAAAATCATCCTTAAGAAATACAAGCCAAGCATGACTTGCCAGATCACTGGCGAGGTGTCTGATGACAACCTGAAGCTTGCTGGCGGTAAGCTGGTACTCAGCAAAGAAGGCGCTGAGATGCTAATCAAGGAAATCCAAAGCAACCTTCAAGGTGCTTAATCAATAAGTAACATTTGAGCTGTTCCGATGAGGAGCAGCTTTTTTTTGCGGCCTCGATGCGGGTTGTTAGGTAAATGCGGCCGGTCAAAACACGCGGAACAATACAAAACATTGTTGAAACGATACAATCTGACTGCTGAATCCGTACACTCTACCTGATGAGTATAACAATTCCAGTGCTTCAATAGCATTACAGAACAATAAATCTGTGAAACAGTACATTACATTCATTGAACAATACAATTAAATAGTGAATCGATACAAAATTTTCCGGTAACACAACAATTCCCACAACCTCCCCACTGCCACGCCAAAAAACAGCCCCCGAAAGAGCTGTTTTCTTTAATGATCAACATGATAATCCTGATACACATCGCGCTTTGGCAATCCGCGATCCTTTGCTGTTTCCTTAATGGCCGCTTTTGAGGTCATCGATTTCTCCTGCATATAATGCTCCACGTGCTCACTCAATGAAAGCTCTGACCACCAGACGCCTTCCTCCTGCTGCCATTCTTCTTTTGAGCCGCCTTCAATGACGAGGCAAAATTCTCCGCGAAGCTCCGTTTCACCGGCCCACGTCAGGCACTCTTCCACCGAACCGCGGATAAATTCCTCGAACCTTTTTGTCAGCTCACGTGAGATCACCATTTGCCTCTCCGGTCCCACCGCTTCTTTTAGTTCTTTCAGCGTATCCTTCAGACGGTGCGGTGATTCATATATAATGAAGGAAGCCGGCATTGTTGATAAGAAAACGAGCTCTTCCCGCTTCTCTTTTTTCTGTCTTGGGAGAAACCCGTAGTAGTAAAACGGCTGTGGAACGAGTCCCGAGGCGATCAGTGCTGTGACGGCCGCATTGGCTCCAGGCAGCGGTACGACATTAATGCCTTCAGCAAGACAAAGCTTCACAAGCTCATACCCCGGATCTGAAATACAAGGCGTGCCGGCATCGCTGACAAGCGCGACCTGCTTCCCTTCAAGCAGCTGCTGGATCAGCTTGCGCCCACTTTCTTCTTTATTATGTTCATGATAACTGACAAGCTTTGTCGAAATCTCAAAATGATTACACAGCTTCATCGTATTGCGTGTATCCTCTGCCGCAATGATGTCAGCTTCCTGTAAGATTCTGACCGCTCTGAATGTCATATCCTCGAGATTTCCAATCGGAGTCGGAACGAGATATAACCTTCCTGCGTCAGGTTGATGAAAGCTTTGTTGCGTTTGAAGCATGACATTCCCTCCTCTCTTCTAAATAACGGTCTTTTTGGCGACGTGTCTGTTTTTTAAACGCATATTCAGCCTGCATCGCTTCCCGTTTTGTCGAAAACATTTCATGATGAATCATTTCAACCGGCCTTCTCGTTCTCGTATATTTTGAGGCGGTCCCGGCATTATGCTGCTCGAGCCTGCGATCAAGATCAATGGTATAGCCGCCGTAGTAAGAACCATCCCGGCAATAAAGGACATAAAAATAATGGTCAGTCTCTCTTTCCATATAAAATCTCCTTCATGTCAGGTGTGTATTCATTATTTTCATCATACACATATAATGGAGGCAAAATTTTCACGTCTGCTTTTCCATCCTTTGCCGCCTCCACTAAAATCGTATTCGCTTCCCTTCCCTCTTTCGGGTAGACGAATTGAATCCGCTTTGGCTCCAGACGGTATTGACGCATCAATGTAATCAGATCTAACAAACGCCCTGGACGGTGAACAAACGCAGCCTTTCCTCCCTGCTTCAGCAATTCACTGCTGACACGCACGGTATCTTCAAGGGTACACATGATTTCATGACGGGCAATCGTCAGATGATCATTTTCATTCAGTTCTTCTTTTCCAGGCGTTAAAAAATACGGGGGATTACAGGTCACCACATCATGTTTCGCATGACCGAGCTGTGGCGTTACCACATTCAGATCCTCCTGAATCATCCGCAGACGGTCTGATAATTCATTGTAATTAAAGCTGCGCTGTGCCATATCAGCGAGCCGCTCCTGTATTTCGACCCCGGTAATCGTTCCTTTTGTCCGGCAGCTCAACAGTAACGGAATCACCCCATTGCCTGAGCAAAGGTCAATCAGGCTCCCTTTTTGAATCGGGACAGAGACGAATCGCGCGAGCAGCACCGCATCTAATGAAAAGGAGAAAACGGTTGGACTTTGAATAATTCTTAAGTTCTCTGCAAGCAGATAGTCCAGCCGCTCATCACCTATTAAGTTCATGCTTTTTTCTCCTCTCATGATCATGAAAAAAAGCCTGACATGACACAAGCCGGACAGCATCACCATCCGGACTGCGCAACGCCAGCCTTTTATGTTCGTTATTTTTTCGTTAAAAAGGACAGGCAAAACAGGCAATCTTCATCTTTACGCGGGCTTCCAAAATGAATGTTACAAATGTGAAAGCCTTCGTGATAAAGACGGGCAAGGTTGTCATATCCTTCTCCTATGTCTGTGCTCTGGCTGTCAGCTTCCGACGCTTTTCCTTTACCGCCACGTTTGTTGCCGGCGGCAGGCTCCTGTGAGTTCCCCAGCTGTTCCAGCCTTCTGCGCAGATGCTCATTTTCAATCTGCAGTGAATGATTCTCTTCCATCATATCAGCAAGATTGTGCTTTAATTCGCCAAGCTGCTGATACAATTGACCAATCTGCTGTTCCATATTGGCAACTGAATCAAAGAACTCCTTCTTATCCACGAACTCCACCTCATTACTCTGTGGCTTGAATTGATGCAACATCCTGATTCATAATTTCTTCAAGTGTGTACTCAAGCGTACGGTCCTGCTCCTTCATTTCAACCTGAAGAACGCGTTCAAGCATGTTCAGCCCGACGACTTTTCCTCTTCCCTCAGGTGTTTGAACAAAGGAACCAAGGTCCGGCATTTCCTCTTTTGCTGCTTCATATTCGTCATTCTCATATTTCAGACAGCACATCAGACGGCCGCACAGTCCGGAAATCTTCGCCGGATTCAACGACAGATTCTGGTCCTTTGCCATCTTGATCGATACCGGCTCAAAATCTCCGAGAAACGTTGAACAGCAAAGCATACGGCCACATGGACCAATTCCGCCAAGCATTTTCGCCTCATCGCGGACACCAATCTGCCGAAGCTCAATCCGGGTTCTGAACACAGATGCCAGATCCTTTACAAGGTTCCGGAAATCCACCCGGCCATCCGCGGTAAAATAGAAAATCACTTTATTGCGGTCAAATGTGTATTCCACATCCACGAGCTTCATATCTAAATCATGCTCACTGATTTTACTTGAGCAAACCTCATAAGCATGCATGGCTTCTTCTTTATTCTCCTGAACAGAAAGGCGGTCCTTCTGATCAGCAAGACGGACAATCTTTTTCAGTGGCAGGACCACATCATTCTTGTCCACTTCCTTGACATCAGTAACAATTTTACCGTATTCGACCCCGCGGACCGTCTCGACGATCACATAATCATCAACCGTTACGTTCAGCTGATTCGGGTCGAAATAATATATTTTACCCGCTTTGTTAAAGCGGACACCTACTACCTCATACAAGTGCAGATCCCCCCTGCAATTTAAGCATCAGCTGCTCCATAAGCAGCTGTGTATTCATATTCTGTTGCAATTGTCGTTTGGCCTCTAACAGGACAGCCAGCTGGTCGGATAATTGACGCGCTGACGTTTGGAGTGCATCTGTACGAAACGTATCAAGCCAGTCCGGATAAGACAGGTGGTCAAGCTTTTCCGTCTGGATATAGAGGAGGTCTTTATATATAAGAAGAAACAAATCGAGCGACTGATCAATTTGTGATTTCTCTTTAAAATGCGGCAGATAATCGCTTTGAACCCGTGTCATGGCTTCAAAGGGATCCGTCTTTTGCACTTCGTATAATTTTAACATGATTTTTCGGGCTTGTACAAACCACTCATCCGTACTCAGCTCAACCGCTTCCTCCACCTGATTCGTCAGTTTGGACAAGACGGAGGCCATCGTCGGATGAACGCCCTCTTCTACCAGCTTTTCCTTAAAGAAAACAGCAGTCAGCAGCTTAAACCCAACGTGCTGACACCTGGACAAAATCGTCGGAAGCATCTGATGCATCTGCTCAGTCAGTAAAATCGCAGTCGTGGACGGATGCGGCTCCTCAAGAAATTTCAGCAGGGAATTGGCGGCCTGAACCGTCATCTTATCCGCGCTGTTGACGATGTACGTTTTCCGTCTGGATTCCATCCCTGTTTTACTGAACTCCTCCTGAAGCAGCCGGATCTGTTCTTTTTTAATTGATAAGCCATCCGGCTCAATGACATGAACGTCCGGGTGATTTCCCTGCGCAATCCGGTGACACTGATCACATTCCATACACGGAACGCCTTCAATCGGCTGCCGGCAAAACAATCCCTTCGCTAAAAATAATGCCATTTCCTTTTTACCCGTGCCGCGCACACCTTCAAAAAGATAAGCATGCGCCACACGGTTTTTCTGCAGGCTGTTCATCAGCATTTTTGCAGCAAGCGGCTGCCGTTTTTGTAAATCTTCCCACGATTCAGCCATGTAAATCCCTCATTTTTACGTATATAAGTTAATCAGCAGACCCTTGATTTCGCCGATCTGATCAAGCACATCAATCGAATCCTTTTCACTCTTCATGACACTCTCCGTCAGGGCTGCCAGCTTTTCATCAATCGTTTCCACGAGTCGCAGCTTACGGCCTCACCGAATTCATTCCATGAATGGGACTGCTTTAAATTCATGCCATATTCAACGGTTTCCTTCACAAAACGCTTTACGAGCATTTTAAACTTGGCGAGATCCTTAAAATTACGTGAGCGTGCCAGGCGATCACCGGCTGCCGTCACATCCCCCATCAGCCTCGCAAGCTGATCTGTCTGGAGCTTCTGGTCCTGTTTCTGAACAAGATCACCAAACTTCAACTGGCTGTTCGGCTGAGCCTGGGGGCCATTTTGAAGACGGTTCGCTCCCACACGCAGATCCTGATTAATTTTCATGTGATCGACTCACTCCGTCTGCTTAGAATTGGTGAAACTGTTCAATCGGCAGAACGAAAACCGTGGCTCCGCCAACTTCAACTTCAACCGGATAAGGAATGTAAGAATCCGCATTTCCGCCCATCGGCGATACAGGTGCAACCATCTGCTCCCGTGAACGGCAGCTCTCATTAATCACCTCAAGCGCCTTATCCACTCTGGCATCCTCTGTACCAATCATAAATGTTGTATTCCCCGACTTCAAAAAGCCTCCTGTACTCGCAAGCTTTGTAGCGCGGAAATTATTCTTCATTAATGCAGTTGATAAACGATTACTGTCCTGATCCTGTACGACAGCGACAACTAGTTTCATCCATTCCACCCTCTTCCTTTTTAATCATATTTTTATCATACCGTGGCAGATTTACACCTGGTCAACGGGCATTTGGTCTATCTAAAAATGGTTCTGTCTTTATTATACCAATAATACGAAATGATTACGAAAGCATTCCAAAAAGAAGCAAATAATCATCAGTCCTCAAGGATTGCACGAACGATCTGAAGCGCATCAGACGTCACAGCCTCAACCGTCCCCGATGCATCAAGCGTTTTGATTCTCTCAGGAAAACGCGCTTTTATCAGCTGATATCCTTCATACACCTTCTCATGAAACGCCATTCCTTCAAGATCAAGACGATTCACCTCACGCCCCTTATTGGCCGCAATCCGCTTCATCCCTTCTTCCGGGCTCAAATCAAAATAAAGCGTCGCATCTGGCATCATCGACTCAATCGCAAACTCATTGATCTTCCACACCTCATCAATGCCAAGCCCTCTCGCATGCCCCTGATAAGCAAGCGAGCTGTCAATGAAGCGGTCACATAACACGATTTTCCCTGCCTCAAGTGCAGGCTTCACGCGCTCCACTAAATGCTGTCTTCGCGCTGCTGCATAAAGCAATGCTTCCGTGCGACCATCCATCGTCGTATGATCAGGATTTAAAATAATCCCTCTGATTTTCTCAGCAATGTCAATGCCGCCAGGCTCCCGTGTTAATAACACTTCAAACCCTTCTGACTCCAGCTGCTTTTTCATTTCGGCAACGACCGTGGTTTTTCCTGCCCCCTCCGGCCCTTCCACCGTAATAAAACGTCCTTTACTCATCCTTATCCTCCTGTACAACCTTCAGTTTTCCTTGTATTAAAAAGGTACCACCCTGGAACCTCATCTCTGATTGAACGATATCACGCAGCTGCTTCACTTTTCTCCCGGTCATCCGCTCCCCCGGCAATATAAACGGAATGCCTGGCGGATAAGGAATGACAGACTCTGCAGCAAGCCTTCCCGTAACGTGATCAAGATCCACCCATTCCACAGCAAGATCCACCGCTTCATCTATCGCAAGCGCAGGCTCGAAAAAAGGCTCTTCCTCCAGGATCAGCTGCTTCACTGCAGGCCCATCCACTTTTTCAGCCGTAATCATTTTCAGCGCTTCAACAGCCCGATCAAGCTCCGCCTCATAAAGCTGTCCTTCCTTTAATAAAGGCAGCATCCATAACACCTGCAGCGGATCCGCCAGCTCTGAAAAAATACTGTGCGCCTCACATGTTTTCTGAAGCGTATAACCATCCAGACCCGCTACCCGGATCATCAGCTTTAAAGGATCCTCCGCTTCTATCACACTCACATCCGTGATTTGTCTCAGCCTTTCAATAAAAGCAGACCTCACCTTTTGAAAATGCGCCGCATCCTTTTCTGAATAAGTTGCCACATAGCTCCTCGCCATATCCAGTGAAGCCATAATCGGATAAGACGGGCTGCTCGACTGCAGCATCCCAAGATACCGCTCCACCTTCGCCACAGAAACGACATCTGAATTCACATGAAGAAACGAACCCATCGTCATCGCAGGCAATGTTTTATGAGCCGACTGTACAACCACATCCGCGCCAAACGCAAGGGACGATTCGGGGAAACCCGGCAGAGAAAAATGAGCACCGTGCGCCTCATCAACGAGTACGGTAAGCCCGGCTTCTTTTGCCGTCTTAACCACCTCTGCCATCTGCCCGGTATGCCCGTAATAAGATGGATACGTCAGCACGATCACTTTCACATCAGGATACGCCTTTACAGCCTGCCTTAAACGATCCGGCGAAATACCCGACGGCGTCTGCGACTCAGCATGTACATCAGGCATCAGATAAACAGGCTTCACCTGAGCAAGACCGCACGCATTCATCACCGATTTATGAGCATTGCGCGCCACAAACACCCGATCACCCGCACGACAGGCAGCCAGAATCATCGCCAGATTCCCAACCGTCGAGCCATTCACAAGAAAATAGCTCTTCTTCGACTGATAATGATCACACAGCAATGCCTGCGCATCACGAATAACGTCTTCCGGTGCATGCAGATCATCCAGTCCAGTCAGCTCCGTCTGATCCCAATTAAGCAGCTGGCCAAACGCTGGGTCCGCGACAGATCCATTTTTATGACCCGGCACGTGAAACGACACCGGATGTCTATTTTGATGAGCCGCCAGTGCTTCCACAAGCGGCTGATTAGCATGATTCATCTCTGTTCACCTTCTCATGTTCATTTCTCCATTGTATCACCTGTTCATCAAAATGCGTGATGCCTGCCTGAGAAAAGTACTTGTTTTTTCACACAAAAAAGAACTGACCCATTTAAGGATCAGTTCCCTGTCATCTACTTATAAGAACCGCTTTCCGGCTTCAGTAAATACATCCAGCGGTCATAATCCTGATCGTCCGCCTTTAATTGAATCAGCGACTGCTCACACCAGACACAAACAAACTTTGACGACAGACGTATTCCCCGTTTATACTTTCTGCCACAAGCACGACATACTCTCATTCGCTTTCCTCCACTTCGCGGTATCATACCAACAGTATCGACACCCCGGATAAAAAATAATCACATTCTTTTTATCCTATTCGCCCATTTCGGAATCGTGAAGGAAAGTCTTCTACAAACTTCTTATCCCCAGCCAGATGTTTTCTGATCATTCTCCATCGTATATGGCGCAGCCTTTTCATCCTTATGGTGACTCTCCCCAAACTGCTCCAGGTCCTTACGCTTTTTCGCTCCCCTTTTCTTATCCACCACAAGTCCAAATCCGACCAGCCCAGCGAGTACGGCTACAATATAAATCCACATTGCCATCCCTCCTCCTGTTGTTTTGACCATTATATCAATCATTTCCATTTAGATCCATAGGTGGATGGATTAAACCATCTTTTGACGGATACGATCAGGAATCAAAACCACCTCAGTTTGCAAATCCACAGGCTTATATGCAGGATCAATACACTGCTGCCAATAATCAAGATGCTTGCGGTCCAGCCAGTGCTCTGATGAAGACACATCCTGAGCTCCTTCACCCTGAACAGAATACCAGTACAAATACTCGACCCCGTCCAGTTCTTCGCAGAAAATCGTTTCCACATACATCTTCTCCGGCTCCAGCGTCTCAAGCACTGCGTCCATCTGTTCATTTAAAAAGGCAAGCCACTCATCCACCAGATCCGATTTACCTTCCTTCACCCGAAATCTCGTCAACTCTACTTTCACTGCTTCACCCAATAAGCCGATCCATCCTGATTCCGGTCCATAAAGCCATACTCAATAAAATAACGGCGAAGCGTCACAAAGTCAGCATAAGCCTCCTTCAACACTTCATTCACCTCACGCTCCGTATAAGACCTTCCAGCCTCAAATCTTTTCAGCAAATGCTTCAGCACCACAATTTTCTTCTTCTCTTTACTCGGAAACAGATGAAGCGGACCCTCAAGCCCATCCTTAAAATAAGTCTTCAACACTTTCTCCTGCTCACTCTCCGTCGTCGCATAACGCTCATCCACCATCGTCGCCCCCCTATGTACCTGCACAAGCCCCTCAGGCCCATCATCCTTTTTCAACAAATCCATCAGCGCCAAAAACACCTTCGCCTGCTTCTCCTTCTCCTTAAACTTAAACCGGTGATTCCGAATCGTCGAAGGACTCCCATCAATCCTCTTCGCAGCCTCTTTATCACTCAGCCCCTGCCTGAAAAACATCAAAAGCTCACGCTGATGATCAGATAACCCTGTAAACTTCTTATTCATCTGGATCAAATAATCAAACATCGAACCATGCTCTTGCTCCACATGCCACTCAGACGCCCGGTACGCCTCATAAAAACGGCCTTCAACCTGAAACACTTCCCCCTTTTCAAAAGACGCCCCGCATACTAAACAAACATGGCGATCCTCCAACTCCTTAACACCCAGCGAAAGCTCTTTCACAGAAGACGCCCAGAACAATTCCTCACTCAAAACCAAACACATCCTTCTTTTGTTTATCATTTAATAAACATATTATATTATAGTTTATATAAAAGCAAACAAATTTTTATATCGTTTAATTAAAATAGCATTTAGTCGATTTTTACGCTCTTCTGTAGGATTTAACTACTCCTGGATCTCATTCGATACACTTTGCCAATTATTTAGCAGACTTTTGCTTGAATTCGGTCCACTTCTCCATTTATTTAGTGCACTTCATACCTCATTCAGCACACATCGCGATAAGGCTCTGGCTCAAAATACAAAAAGAAAAACCCGGCTATCACTCAGCCAGGTTTTGTGCAGATCTATTTATGTAAATCCTTTGGATAACAACACTTAAAGACAAGCCGATCACAATTGGAATCAATGACCCTGATGAAACCATTTGTCCATTCGTGCTGTTCATATATTCATTCTGGAACATTAATAATGATATTTGAAAAACATGCCCTACTAAATAGAGCAGCAAAGTGATCACCGCAAACGATGCCACACTCACAATATAACCTTTTGATTTCACTCAAAAACACCCCCTGTTCTTAAAATACCAGATTTTACTTAGCTTGCGGCATTTTAAAAATTTTTAATGTACTTCACTTCGGTAACTGGAGGTGATCGCTTTTCTCAATGATTAGCGCGGAATTCTATCTACTTCCTACTTTATTCTGCATACTTTTGCTCTTATTCAGTATACTTTTCCGTTTATTTTACATACTTTACTCTCTATTCTGTATACCTCGAGAAACATCCCGGCGAAGCTCGGGGGCACTGAATGCAGTTGAGTAACTGGTAGTGGTAGGTCTTTCTCTAAAAGCAGTACCGGATTCTATACACTTTCCTCTTTATCCAACACACTTTTGCTCTTATTCAATATACTTTCCCTTTTATTCGATACACTTTATTCTCTATTCTGTATACCTCCGGAAACATCCCGGCGAAGCTCGGGAGCACTGAATGCACTTTGGTAACTTAAAGAGCTGGGTTTTCTTTAAAACCAGCTCGGAATTCTACACACTTTGCTCTTCATTCAACACACTTTTGCTCTTATTCTGTATACTTTCCCGTTTATTCGATACACTTGACTCCTCATTCTACACAGCTCAAAAAACATCCCGGCTACGACCGGGCGCTCTTCATGCACCTTCAAACCCGACCTCCACCTAAAAAACGCACAAAAAAACCTGCCGTCTCTCCTGAGCGACAGGTCTTATCTTTGGCCTAGCGACGTCCTACTCTCACAGGGGGAAACCCCCAACTACCATCGGCGCTGAAGAGCTTAACTTCCGTGTTCGGCATGGGAACGGGTGTGACCTCTTCGCTGTCATCACTAGACTGATTTAATTGAAGACTCGCGCCTTCAAAACTGGATACAACATCAAACAACCGCAAGGTTCGAGAATCACCTATTTGGTTAAGTCCTCGATCGATTAGTATTCGTCAGCTACACATGTCGCCATGCTTCCACCTCGAACCTATCTACCTGATCATCTTTCAGGGATCTTACCACTTGCGTGTGGGAAATCTCATCTTGAGGGGGGCTTCATGCTTAGATGCTTTCAGCACTTATCCCG
>NZ_JACNMS010000009.1 GCF_020595125.1 Jeotgalibacillus aurantiacus | reverse complement strand
ACATCCGAGAAGCAAGCTTCTCTTCCGTTCGCTCGACTTGCATGTATTAGGCACGCCGCCAGCGTTCGTCCTGAGCCAGGATCAAACTCTCCGTAAAGTGTTTGAAAAGCTCATTGTCTTTTTTATTCGAAAAAGACTTAAAATCTTAAACGTTGACGTTTGGTTGTTTAGTTTTCAAGGTTCAATACTTCTTTTTAAAAGCGATGTCGTTTTTTAGCGACCATGTTATCTTAACATCTGACAAACATCAGTGTCAACAACTTTTTTCACTTTTATTTTTCGCTGCCGTTTGCTGTCGTGGCAACGAATAATAATATACCACGGGGTTCGGATCGTGACAATACCTTTTTTATAAAAACATGAATTATTTTTTCAGGCAGGTTACAGATGTGTAAAGAAGGGACAGAGCACGGCAAAAGGAACACCCGCTCCGTCCCCAAAAAAACACCCGGCTGCCATCAGCAGCCGGGTGCAACGTGTTTCTCTATTAGTCTCTGTGACGCATTAATGGGAATAGCAGTACGTCACGGATGGATGGTGAGTTTGTCAGTAGCATGACCAGTCGGTCGATCCCGATTCCGAGTCCGCCTGTTGGAGGCATACCGTATTCGAGTGCTTCGATGAAGTCATCGTCCATTTCGTGTGCTTCGTCGTTTCCAGCTTCTTTTTCTTTCAACTGTGCTTCGAAGCGTTCACGCTGATCGATTGGATCGTTCAGCTCGGTGAAGGCATTGGCATGCTCACGGCCTACGATAAACAGCTCAAAGCGGTCCGTGAAGCGCTCGTCTTCCGGGTTCTTTTTCGCAAGTGGAGAGATTTCCACCGGGTGTCCGTAAATGAATGTAGGCTGAATTAATGTTTCTTCTACTTTTTGCTCAAAGAATTCATTAACGATGTGACCGTATTCCATAGAATCCTTTACATCAATACCGTGCTCTTTCGCAAGTGCATGGGCCTCTTCGTTCGTCATGTGCTTCCAGAAGTCAACGCCTGTTTCCTGTTTGATGGCATCTACCATGTGCAGACGCGTCCATTTTGGTGTAAGGTCTACTTCGTAGTCACCATACGGAACAACCGTTGTGCCTAATACTTCCTGTGCGATGTGCGCAACAAGGTTTTCTGTCAGATCCATGATGTCGTTGTAGTCAGCGTATGCTTCGTATAGCTCAATCATCGTGAATTCCGGGTTGTGTCGCGTAGAGATTCCTTCGTTACGGAAGACGCGTCCGATTTCATAGACTTTCTCAAGGCCACCGACGATCAGGCGCTTTAAGTGAAGCTCGATCGCAATACGCATATAGAGTTCCATGTCGAGTGCATTGTGATGCGTGATGAATGGGCGTGCAGCCGCTCCACCAGCGATTGAGTGCAGCATTGGCGTTTCTACTTCAAGGTATCCGTTGTTATCAAGGTAACGACGCATCGACTGGATGATTCTGCTTCGTGTAATAAACGTGTTTTTGCTGTTTTCACTTGTAATCAAGTCCAGGTAACGCTGACGGTAGCGCTGCTCAACGTCTTTTAGCCCGTGGAATTTCTCAGGCAGTGGACGCAGTGATTTTGACAGGAGTTCAAAGCTGGATGCTTTAATAGAAAGTTCTCCTACTTTCGTGCGGAAGATTGTTCCGCTTACCCCGATGATATCACCAAGGTCTGCTGTATTGAAAAGCTCATAGGCTTCATCGCCTACTGCATCTTTACGGATATAGAGCTGGATTTGCCCTTGAAGGTCCTGGATATGGGTAAAGCCGGCTTTTCCTTTTCCGCGCTTTGTCATGATCCGGCCTGCGATCGTGACCTCATGGGATGTTTCTTCTAAATCTTCTTTAGACAGTTCACCGAATTCATTTTTGATGTCGGCTGAACCGTGTGTGCGGTCAAAGCGTTTGCCGAATGGATCATTTCCCTGTGCACGGATGGCTTCCATTTTCTCGCGGCGTACGCGGACCTGGTCATTTACTTCTTCATGACTCATGTTTGTCACTCCTTCTTAATTTTTCATGTATGAATCAAGGTACAATACCGGGTTCTTTTGATTACTTGTCTATTTTACACAATATAAACTGTACGTACACCCCTAAAGTCTTTAAAGTCAGTAGACAGAAAAAAACTGCCAGGGTATGATCCGGCAGCTCGGGTTTTATCTATAGGGCCAAAAAGGTATCGGGATTCTGTCTGTCTGTTTTCTTGAATAGACGCACACCTGCCGCATCCTTCAACAGTTCACTAAACGGCTGATGAAGCACAGGATGAATCAGTGAAGCATTTAACTCAAGTAGCGGGACCAGTACAAAGCTGCGCTCGTGCATGCGCGGGTGCGGGATCGTAAGCCGCTCTGTGTCCAGCTGTTCATTACCATAGAGCAGCACGTCGAGATCAATCGTTCGCGGTCCCCAGCGGATCACCCGCTTCCGGCCGAGTGTCTGTTCGATCTCAAGACACCTTACAAGCAGTTCATCCGGAGACAGGTCGGTTTCCACACCTGCAGCAATGTTCAAAAAGACCTGCTGATCCTCATAGCCGACCGGATCGGTTTCATACACAGAAGAAACGGATTGAACGTTGACACCAGCCGTTTCATCCAACAGCCGGATTGCCTGCTGGAGATTGGATAAGGAGTCACCCATATTTGATCCGATTGAGACATAAGCAAGAGCCGGCATATTAAGACCGGCTCCGTGTAATTTCAATGGCAACGGATTTATAATGGCCCGGAATAGGCGGATCCGGTTTGATGACTTCGATTGTGACCTGCTGCAGCTTATCGAATTGCTTCAGCATTTTATCAGCAATCGTTTCAGCAATCGTTTCGACGAGGTTAAAGGTTTCACCCTCCACGACGCTCTTACATGTTTTGTAGACGTCTGCATAGTTAATGGAATCCTCTACATCATCGCTTTTCGCGGAGGTTTTCAGATCAAGCTCAAGTACTGCGTTCACACGAAATCGCTGACCAAGCTTATTCTCCGCTTCAAATACACCGTGGTAGCCGTAAAACTCCATTTCACTTACTTTGATTTTATCCATTCTCTCCACCCTTTCCGTTGAGTGCATCCATCACCTTTGCCATCCGGGATATTTCTTTTACATCGTGCACGCGCATGATATGGCAGCCCTTTTGAATGCCATAGCAGACTGTCGCGCCCGTTCCTTCCATACGCTCATCTGCCGGCAGATCTAAAATGTTGCCGATCATGGATTTCCTTGAAGTTCCGAGCAGAACGGGATACCCCATTACCACGATACGATCAAGGTGCCGCATCATCTCCACGTTTTGTTCAAAGGTTTTGGCAAAGCCGATGCCGGGATCAAGGATCATCTGATGAGACGGCACTCCGGCTTTTTCTGCAATCCTTATACTTTCCTTCAAATCATCAATGGCATCTGCAATAAAATCTTCATAGTTACGGTCTTCCCGATTATGCATTAAAATAATCGGTTTTTGGTATGCAGCCGACACATTGGCAATGTGCGGGTCCCGTTTTGCCCCCCAGACATCGTTAATGATATCTGCACCCGCTTTAATCGCAGCCTCTGCTGTCGCCGATTTGTATGTATCGATTGAGATTGGCAGGTTCACTTCTTTTTTGACTGCTTCAATCACCGGCACCACACGGGCGATCTCCTCTTCAATTGAAACAGGCGTGTGCCCTGGACGGGTGGATTCCCCTCCGATATCAATGATGTCTGCGCCTTCTTCAGCCATTTGCCTCGCGCGCTTCACCGCCTGATCCGGGTCGATATACTGGCCTCCATCTGAAAAGGAATCCGGCGTTGTATTTAAAATGCCCATAATAAGCGTTTTTTTTGTAAAATCGAGTGTATACCCGCCACATTGCATCTTCATGATCTGTTCACCTCATTTACTGCATTCAGCCGATCTTCAACAGCCTGTTTATATAAGCTTTTTAACGACCGGGTGATGTGCTGCCCGTTAAACGTTGCAGCTCCGAGTTCAGTGAGCGGGATCAGCTCCTGAATGGAGTTGGTCACAAACACTTCATCGGCCCGCTCCACTTCCTCAGGTTTAAAGAAACCTTCTTCTATCCGGAAGCCTTCGAGTTTGGCAAGCCTCATCACAAGTTTCCTTGTCACACCCGGTAGAATTCCCGTTTCAACCGCAGGGGTAAAGAGCGTGTCCCCATTCACCCAGAACAAGTTGGACGTAATCCCTTCCGCTGCAAATCCGCCCTCTGTCAAAAAGAGCCCTTCAATAGAAGGAGATGAAATTTCGCGGCGCGCTGCCAGGTTGTTTAAATAGTGATGGGATTTTAAACGGATGACGGTTTCCGGTGTGTTGCGTCTTAGTTTGAGCCACTGTCCTGTTTTTGATGCCAGCACAGGCGGAATCGGCTTTTGCAGAAGCATCACAGTCGGCTCGGAATATGGAGTTGGGTCAAGCCCGATCCCCCGTTCTCCCGCCGAAATATTCAGCCTGAAATAGCCATCCTCTCCGCCATTTGCTTCAAGCAGACGGCGAATGATCTCACGCGTCTGTTCAAACTCCATCTCATAATCAATATTCATCTCTTTTAACGCAGCATTCAGCCGTTCAAGATGATCCGCAAGTAAAAATGGGTGACCATCATACGTACGGAACGTCTCAAACACACCCATTCCATATAAAAAGCCGTGATCAAAGGGAGACATGACCGCGTCCTGCTCCCCGACGATCTGACCATTCAAGTACATCTTCATGGCGTTTCGACCTTATGAGACTGATACGTTTCAAGGAAGTTTTTCAGCAGCTGCTTCCCGTTTTCCGTCATGATGGATTCAGGATGGAACTGCACACCTTCTACCGCAAGCTCGCGGTGACGGATCCCCATAATTTCACCCTGATCAGTCCAGGACGTAATGAGCAGCTCGTCCGGCAGCGTGTGCTTTTCAACGATCAGTGAGTGATAGCGCGTTGCGGTAAACGGCATCGGCATTCCCTGATAAACGGTTTCACCATCATGGTAAACGAGTGACGTTTTACCATGCATGAGACGAAGGGAGCGCACGACGTTACCTCCAAATACCTGCGCAATCGACTGGTGACCGAGACAGACACCGAAAATCGGGATCTCGCCGGCGAAAGCTTTGATCGCTTCAAGGCTGATACCCGCTTCATCCGGACTGCATGGCCCCGGTGAAATCATCAGGTAGTCAGGATTCATCTCCCGGATTTCTTCAATTGTGATCTGATCATTTCGACGGACAATCAGCTCCTGACCGAGCTCTCCGAGAAACTGCACGAGATTATACGTAAACGAATCGTAGTTATCGATCATTAAAATCATGAATTCATCCCTCTGCTTTCCGCCTGATCTTTTGCCTGCCAGAGTGCACGCGCTTTTTTCAGTGACTCCTTATACTCCCGCTTCGGATGCGAGTCGATGACAACACCCGCCCCTGCCTGCACATAAGCCGTTTCGTCTTTTACCAGCATCGTCCGGATGACGATATTTAATTCCATATCACCGTTAAAACCGATCCAGCCGATTGATCCTGTATAAAGTCCGCGGCGCACCGGCTCAAGCTCTTCAATAATCTCCATGGTGCGAATCTTTGGCGCACCCGTGATCGTGCCGCCCGGGAACACCGCGCGGATCACATCAGCCTCATCATACTGTTCATCCAGCGTCCCACGGACATTGGAGACGATATGCATCACATGTGAATATTTCTCGATCACCATGAACTCATTCACTTCAACGGACCCGTACTGGCTGACGCGCCCGAGATCATTACGCTCGAGGTCTACGAGCATGACGTGCTCAGCAAGCTCTTTTTCATTTTGAATGAGCTCATCTGCGAGTCTCTGATCCTCTTTTGCATCCTGTCCGCGTGAGCGTGTTCCGGCAATCGGACGGGTGCTCAGCTCAGTCCCTGCTTTTTTCACTAAAAGCTCAGGGGATGCAGAGGCAATCTGGAACTCAGGCAGCTGAATGTATGACATATAAGGAGACGGATTGAATTCCCTCAGTTCCCGGTAGACAGCATCCGCTTTTACTTTCAGCGGTTTTGCCTGACGCACAGACAGATTCACCTGGAATACGTCACCTTGAGAAATATAGGTACGAATGGCTTCCGCCGCCTCCGCAAAAGCTTCTTCATCCATCGACACTGTCATGTCATCTTCAGGAACACCTGTCGTGACTGCCGAAATCGATTCATTTGTCTCACACGACCTCCATTTAGATACGAGCGCTTCGATGCGATTTTGTACGGGTTCTAAGACACTGTGCATAATCATAAAATATAACGTATCTGTGTGGTGATCAAAAACAAAAAATTCATCAAAAAACAGCATATATACTTCCGGCAGGTCCAGATCATCCCTCGCCTGCTCCGGCAGCTTTTCAATCGAACGGACGTAATCATAGCTGATATATCCGGCTGCTCCTCCCTGAAAATCCGGGAGTTCAGCAATCGGTTCTGTCCGGTAAGGCTCCATCCAGCGGATCAGGTTTTTAACGAGATCTCCATGCATCGTCTGCTGCGTTCCGTTATGGTGAATCGTCAGCTCTTCATCTTTCCCTTTTGCAAAGGCAAAAGGGCGCAGTCCCGCAATGCTGTATCGGCCACCCCGGCCACTTTCAAAAAACAGATGGCGTTCTTCCTGATCAGCCATCTGCTGGTACGTATGAAAAAACGTATCGCGATCTGTTTTTACTGTCTGATACGTGATTGTATATTGACTCATGAATGTTCACTCCCAGGCCATTTACTCACCTTTCATCATACACGAAATGCAGATGAAATTGGTAGAGGAGACCCGCCTCATAAAAAGCGGTCCTTCCTCCTCTTTTCAGATAAAAAATTGACGTATCCCGCTTGATTCCCTATACTTTACCTATTAACGCTCCTTTTAGCGGGAAGTCTCTGCAGAAGGGGCGTTTATATGTGAGAATGTACGTCCCTCGAGCAC
Organism: Jeotgalibacillus aurantiacus; assembly: GCF_020595125.1. Taxonomy (NCBI): domain Bacteria; kingdom Bacillati; phylum Bacillota; class Bacilli; order Caryophanales; family Caryophanaceae; genus Jeotgalibacillus; species Jeotgalibacillus aurantiacus. Next base: position 31,409 of record NZ_JACNMS010000009.1, on the reverse strand, counting down.
TATGGCATTTGATCACAGGAGGCACAACATGATTCAGAAAAACGTTCCGTTAAAAGACTATACGTATACAAAAATCGGTGGTAATGCTGATTACCTGGCGATTCCAAAGTCAGTGGAAGAGCTGGCGAAAGCGGTGGAATTCGCACAGAAAAATAACCTGCCATGGATGGTGCTTGGAAATGGCTCCAACGTACTGATTCAGGATGGCGGTATTGAAGGGCTTGTCATCTTAACGACATCTCTGACGAATATGACAATAGAAAATTATACGATCACGGTTCAGGCTGGGGCTCCAATTATTGAAGTGTCTCAGGCTGCACGCGATTTTTCATTAAGTGGACTTGAATTTGCCTGCGGAATTCCCGGAAGTGTAGGCGGCGCGATCTATATGAATGCCGGCGCATATGGCGGAGAGATTAAGGATGTGTGCACGTACGTAACTGTCCTGACGTCGGAAGGGAAAATTGAAAAATTGAGTGCGGATCAGCTTGGCTTTGATTATCGCACAAGCCTTGTCCCGGATAAAAACTGGATCGTTCTCGAAGTTGAGTTCGAGCTTGAGCCCGGAGATCAGACTGTTATTAAGGCAAAAATGGATGAGCTGACGTATTTACGTGAATCCAAGCAGCCGCTCGAATATCCTTCATGCGGCAGTGTATTCAAGCGCCCACCTGGACATTTCGCCGGTAAATTAATTCAGGATTCTGACCTGCAGGGTGTGCAGATCGGTGGCGCACAGGTTTCACTGAAGCATGCCGGCTTCATCATTAACAAAGGCGATGCCACTGCAAAGGATTACCTTAACCTTGTTCACCATGTACAAAAGACGGTAAAAGAAAAGTTCGGTGTCGAACTTGAAAAGGAAGTCCGCGTAATTGGAAGAGCTTAATCAATCACTGTCTGAATGCCTTTTGGCGTTCGGGCAGTTTTTTTATTGAATGAAACAAAAGCAAAAGCAGCCCTTCTGTGTGAGAAGGACTGCATTTTCATTAATCTTCAAATTGATAAAGCGGTGTGCTCAGGTAGCGTTCTCCGTTACTCGGAATCACAGCCAGTACTTTCTTTCCTTTGCCGAGTTCCTTTGCCACCTTCAATGCAGCAAAAATCGCTGCACCTGATGAAATTCCACCAAGAATACCTTCTTCTTTTGCCGCTCTGCGTGCCGTTTCAAAGGATTGATCATTGGTCACCTGAATGACGCCGTCGTATACCTTAGTATCCAGAATATCCGGCACAAAACCGGCTCCGATTCCCTGTATTTTATGTGGTCCAGGCGTTCCACCTGATAAAATCGGTGAATCAGCAGGCTCTACCGCATAAATCTTCACTCCATTAAAATGCTCTTTCAGCACCTGTCCGGCTCCGGTGATCGTTCCACCCGTTCCGATTCCGGCAACAAAAGCATCCAGCTGATCCATTTGTTCGACGATTTCTTTTCCGGTCGTGCGTCGGTGGATCTCAGGGTTGGCTTCATTTTTGAACTGCTGCGGCATAAAATAGCCTTTTTCAGCAGCCAGCTCTTCCGCTTTTTTAATCGCACCCTTCATTCCGTCAGGGCCCGGCGTCAGCACAAGCTCTGCCCCGTAGGCACGAAGCAGATTGCGACGTTCCATACTCATCGTCTCAGGCATGACAAGAACAGAACGATAGCCTTTGGCCGCTGCGATCATCGCAAGTCCGATCCCTGTATTACCACTAGTCGGTTCAATCAATGTATCTCCGGCCTTTAGGTCTCCCTTTTCTTCAGCAGCCTCAATCATCGCAAGTGCGATACGATCCTTTACACTGCTGCCCGGATTCATGTATTCAAGCTTTAGGTAAACGTCCGCTGACTGATCATCAACGAGACGGTTTAGCTTTACAATCGGAGTTTGCCCGACTAATTCAGAAATATTATTTGCAACACGTACCATTCTCTCACTCCTAATCCCTAGTAATGTGATCGGTTTTACATAATGCAAATGTAACAATTTCTCACAAACTTTTCAACTATTTTGATTATTCAGCCTGGCCGTAAAACCAGGAAATTGAAAACTCATCCCAAAACGATTCGGCCGTGACCGGAACGCTCAGCTGTTCCATGGCAAGCTGCCGTTCAATCCGTGATTTCACCTCTTCAAACTCAAACGACAGACCCGCAACATTTTCATGCAGATAAATAATCGCTGAACCGCTTTCAACCGGAATCGGATCTGACCATTCTCCAGGTGAAAGGCTTGAGGCCGCCTCTAAAATAGACGGATCAACAGATTCTGAGTCGACCGGGACATAACCGAGCAACCCTCCCTGACTTGCTGTTGCAGGATCAATGGAGCGTTCGCGCGCCAACGCTTCAAAGGAGGACTCATCCTCGAGCTCTTCAATCGTCTGAACCGCTTCCCCTTCCGTTGGCAACACAATCTGAGACAGACGATACATGTCCGGAATGTTATAGAGATCCTGATTTTCTTCATAATAAGCAAGGAGCTCTTCTTCTGATAAATCGACTTCTGTTGTAATCAGTTTTTCTAAAATCAGTTCCGTTTCAACCTGATTTCTAAGTACAGCTTCATCCGGCAGAGAAGCCTGATCATAGACGTTCAGAACAGAGCGGAGCAGGGACATTTCCTGCTCAAGCTCTTCTTCTGAAACCACTACATTAAACTTTTCTGCTGACTGTTCCATGACAGATTGATTCACGAGCTGCTGCAGCACTTCTTTTCCGTACCGGAGTTCAATCGCGTGCAGCCATTCCTGCCTTGTGATCTCTTCATCACCGACTGTGGCAACAACCTCTGCATCCGCAGCCGGTGTATCTCCATCCTTCGTGATCCAGCCAATCAGGGCAATCAGGTTTGTGACAAGTAAAAATCCGATGATATATAAAAGAGGTTTTGCCTTTAGACGTCTTTTACGGATTTCAGTCATCGTTTTTACTTTGCCTCTTCCAGGAACTCTTCAAGCTCCCCTTTAGAATACTCATATTTTTCATGACAGAAGTGACACTGCGCTTCCGCTTTCCCATCCTCTTCAATCATGGCTTCAATTTCATCTTTTCCTAACCCGATAATGGCTGCACCAAAGCGGTCCTTCGAGCAGTTACAGCTGAATGAAACCGGCAGTGAATCAAGCACACGCACGTTCCCTTCACCAAGAACCGTTTCGAGAATCTGCTCCGGTGACAGACCTTCCTGAATCATTTTCGATACAGGCGGGATCATACCAAGACGCTGTTCCAGTGCATCAACCGTTGATTCTTCAGCCCCCGGCATCAGTTGAATGATAAATCCACCCGCTGCTAAAATCGTATTGTCAGGATTCACAAGAACGCCGACTCCTACAGAGGATGGTACCTGCTCTGATGAAGCGAAATAGTAAGTGAAGTCTTCACCAAGCTCACCGGATACAATCGGTACCTGACCGGTAAAGTTTTCACGCATGCCGAGATCCTTGACGACAGTCAGCGTACCTTCTGTTCCAACAATACCTCTGACATCCAGCTTACCCTGCTCATTCAGTTCCACGTGGGTCTGGGGATTGGTCACATAACCTCGCACTTCCCCTTTGGCATTACTATCTACAAGAATGACGCCAAGAGGACCGTTCCCTTCAATTTTAACGGTGAGGTGATTGTCCCCCTTCAGCATGGCACCCATCATGACACCCGCTGTCATCGCGCGGCCTAAAGCAGCGGATGCTGTTGGCCATGTATAATGACGGTCCTGCGCTTCCTGAACCGTAGCCGTTGTATTGACAGCATATGCACGAATCTGATCATTATATGCTAATGCACGAACCATATAGTCTTTCATTTTAAAAATCTCCTTTCAGTCTTCCTTGTTGCGTTTATAGATTAGCTGAAGCCCCTTCAGTGTTAAAAACGGATCAACAATATCAATAATATCCGATTCCTTGGCAATTAAGGAAGCAAGACCTCCTGTGGCAATAACCTGAACCGGTCCGTTCGCTTCCTTCATCATACGGGAAACGATCCCTTCTACCTGACCAACATAACCATAGACAATTCCGGCCTGCATCGCAGAAACGGTGCTTTTACCAATCACCGTATCCGGGCGGGCGATTTCAATACGCGGAAGCTTAGCTGCCTTTGAATACAGAGCTTCTGTTGAAATGCCAATACCAGGTGCAATGACACCACCCATATACTGACGGTTTTCATTGACGTAACAATAGGTTGTTGCTGTTCCAAAATCAACAATAATCAGGGAGCCGCCATGTTCTTTAATGGCCGCAACCGCATTGACAATCCGGTCAGCCCCTACCTCTTTTGGATTATCATACTTTATATTTAAACCGGTTTTCATTCCCGGTCCAACGACAAGCGGTTTTAAATTGAAGTACTTTTTACACATGCGCTCAAGCGGGAACATCACAGGCGGAACGACAGATGAAATAATGATCCCATCAAAATCAGAAAAAGAAAGGCCAACATGCTCAAACAGGTTTTTCACCAGCATGCCATATTCATCTTCTGTTTTATTCCGGTTTGTTTCCACGCGCCAGTGATGAAGTAATTCATCCTCCCGATACACCCCGAGAACAGTGTTTGTGTTCCCAACATCCAATACAAATAACATCTTTTTTCACCACACCTAAAGTATTCTACACACTGACCACATCATACCACATTTTATGGATTAGACAGGTAGAGAAGTTTCAGCCGGTTAAATTGCCTTGGGGTCGGTTATCTTATTTTATTTCCCGGGAAAGAACCGTATTTCGAAAAAGGCATAAATAGCAAAATCCGCGGTTCCAATATTGGAACCGCGGATCATTTGGCAGTTAAAACGCCTTAGTGATTATGATTTACGCTCTTCATCTGAAGAAGGTGGTGTTTCCTCGAGCAGCTCTTCAGAAGATTTTTCTTCAGGAGCCTTCTCTGAGGAAGTTTCCTCTGAATCAAGCTCTTTTGATTCTTCTGTCACGTCCTTACGCTCGCTGTCGCCATTTGTAGCGCCGGCGCCGTAGTCTCGCTCAGGAAGTTTCCCGTGATCAACAAGGCTCTTGATCTGTTCAGCATCAAGCGTTTCGATATCAAGTAACGTCTCAGCAATCAACTCAAGCTTGTCACGGTTCTCTGTAAGAATCGTTTTTGCACGCTCATAACATTCTTTAATAATGCGCTGAATCTCTGTATCAATTTCATACGCAATTTTATCAGAATAGTTTTGCTCACTGTTAAAGTCACGTCCGAGGAATACCTGTCCCTGCGACTGACCGAACTGAAGTGGTCCAAGCTTATCACTCATACCGAATTCCGTTACCATTCGGCGGGCAATTCCCGTCGCACGCTGGAAGTCATTGTGAGCACCTGTTGATACTTCACCAAAGATAATATCCTCAGCTACACGTCCGCCAAGCAGACCTGTGATCTTATCAAGAAGCTCAGGTTTTGTCATAAAGTAGCGGTCCTCTTTCGGAAGCATAACGGCGTAACCGCCTGCCTGACCACGAGGTACGATCGTTACTTTGTGAACCATATCGGCTTCATCAAGCACAACCCCGATGACGGTATGTCCTGCTTCGTGGAACGCCACAATCTTTCTCTCTTTTTGAGAGATGACACGGCTCTTCTTGGCAGGACCCGCAATAACGCGGTCTGTTGCTTCATCGATATCGCCCATATCGATCAGCTTCTTGTCCTGACGGGCAGCAACAAGCGCCGCTTCGTTCAGAAGATTTTCAAGATCAGCACCTGAGAATCCAGGTGTACGCTGAGCGATGGCTTTCAGGTCGATATTGTCAGAAAGCGGCTTGTTTCTAGCATGTACCTTAAGTACAGCTTCACGACCCGTAACATCCGGGCGATCTACGGTAATCTGACGGTCAAAACGTCCTGGACGAAGAAGTGCCGGGTCAAGAATATCCGGTCTGTTCGTTGCGGCAATCATGATGATTCCTTCGTTGCCTGCAAATCCATCCATTTCAACAAGAAGCTGGTTCAGCGTCTGCTCACGCTCATCGTGACCTCCGCCAAGTCCTGCTCCACGCTGACGTCCGACTGCGTCAATCTCATCGATAAAGATGATACATGGTGCGTTTTTCTTTGCATTTTCAAATAAATCACGTACACGTGATGCCCCGACCCCTACAAACATCTCAACGAAGTCTGATCCGGAGATCGAGAAGAATGGAACGCCGGCTTCTCCTGCCGCAGCACGCGCTAGAAGCGTTTTACCGGTTCCAGGCGGTCCGACAAGCAGAATCCCTTTTGGAATACGTGCGCCAACGTCTGTAAATTTGCGTGGATCTTTCAGGAAGTCTACAACTTCGACAAGCTCCTGCTTCTCTTCGTCTGCTCCTGCCACGTCTTTGAAACGAACCTTTTTCTTCTCTTCTGTATAAAGCTTCGCCTTACTCTTACCAAAGTTCATGACACGGCCACCGCCGCCACCCTGAGCCTGGTTCAGAAGGAAGAAGAATAAAATAAAGATAATGACGAACGGAATAATCGTCGTCAGAAACGTTACCCATCCGCTTGTCTCAGGTGCAGGAAGAACATTCACTTCTGTGCTGTTCTGCTGTGCTACCTCATCAATGGTTTCAAGTGTCGTGCTTTCAAACGGGATGTTTGTAAGGAAGTATTCTTCCTCTGCATATCCGTCAAGCTGCCCGCGAACATTATATACATTGCGGTCAGGCTGAATTTCAATTTCAGTTACATCTCCGCCTTCAAGAGCGTTGATAAATTCACCATATGTGAGTTCCTGGTTTGGCTGGTTTCCGTTATTAAAAAACCCAATAATCCCGATAATTACCAGGAAAATGATTAAATAAAAGATCGTATTACGAAATATCCGGTTCATCCCTTACCTCCTCCCACGGTCAAAGAAACTAATAACAATATTATCATAGTAAAAGAAAACGTGACAACCAATAAGCCTGCTTCAAACGCGCTCTGGTGCGCGTTTCGATTATTCTTCCGAATTCGTATAAATCTCAGGCTTTAACACACCGATATATGGGAGGTTCCGGTAACGTTCCGCATAATCCAGTCCGTATCCGACAACAAATTCATCCGGGACAATAAATCCAACATAATCAGCTTTAATATCTGCTTTACGGCCTGATGGCTTATCAAGCAGTGTCACAATTTTGATTGATTTTGCTTTACGGTATTTGAACAGATCCACCAGGTAGTGAAGTGTCAGACCGCTGTCAATAATATCTTCCAGGATTAAAATATCGCGTCCCTCAACTTTAGTGTTCAGGTCCTTAATGATCTTTACTTCACCTGAAGAAACAGTAGAGTTTCCGTAGCTTGAAACATCCATAAAATCCATCTCAAGGTAAACGTCCATACGCTTAATCAGGTCAGCCATAAACGGCATTGCGCCTTTTAATACGCCAATTGCCAGCGGATATTTATCCTGATACTCTTCTGTCAGCTCCGCACCAAGTTCTTTAATCTTGTCCTGAAGCTGCTCTTCTGTGTACAATACTTTCTCGATATCTTTATTTAACACGACCAATGTCCTCCTAAAAGATCCTAATAATAGATTAACGTATATGCAGCCGGCTCACCGTTCTCTTTCGACAGAGTACGCTTGCGAAGGGCCGGGACCCAAAGTATGGTTCCCTGAGAATCTGTGACGATCGGCCACACATCACGAAGGGGAAGCGGTACTTTACAGTCAATAAATACACGCGTTATCTTCTTCGATCCATTCCCGTCCGGCAGCTGAATTCTGTCTCCCGTTTTCCGGGTCCGAACCGTCAGCGGCCAGTGTACCGGTTCATCTATGTGATAAACATCACGAACCGAAATGGCAGGATGAACCGCTCCTTCCAGGCATTCAATTGTGCCGTCCGGAAGCTCCACCCGTTCTCCAGGCCTGATCACCATCTCGTATCCACCCTCTTCCAGTTCCCTATGTGAAGAAAACTGAAACGTCACGTCAGCATAAGACCGCGTGACTGTGAGCTTTTCCGGAAGATGAATCTGACCGGATGGATGAGGCTGTTCAATCAGCTGAAGAACCGCGCGAACATGCGCAGAAGATAAGGCTGTAGGTACTTTTGCATACAGATAATTTAATATTAGATGAATCACCCTTCTTTGTAAAGGAGGAGCCAAATCGGTAAAAGCAGTTAAATGAAGCACCAGCACCTCTTCATTTTGCCTGGTGACAACTTGATCAAACGCCTCTGTTGCCTGCTTCAAAAGAAACGCCTCATCCTCAGAAACCTCTTCAGTAAAGCGTCGAAAAGCATCATGGACAGATGGATTTTCTTTTTTTAACAAAGGCAGAAGATGGTTCCGGATCCGGTTTCTCGCATATGAATCCGTCGCGTTGGTCGGATCGATTTTTGGCGTCAGGTGATGTTGTTCACAATATTGTTCGATCTCTGATTTAGTGACAGCAAGAAACGGGCGGATCATCACACCCGAGCCAAACGGACGGCTTGGCGGTATGCCTGCCACGCCCTTTAATGTTGTCCCCCTGGTCAGTCGGAACAGCACCGTTTCAATCTGATCATCTGCATGATGACCAAGTAAGAGTACAGTCAGATTTCTTTTTTTCATGATGTCTTTAAAAAATGCATAACGCACATGCCGGGCTGCCGCCTGTGTCCCTCCCCCTGTCTCTGCCATGTGCTTTTTGACATCGGCTCTCAGGGAATGAAAGGGAATCTGGTGCGCGTGGCAATAGGCTTGAACAAATGCCAGGTCTTCATCCGCACTGTCCCGCAGGCCGTGATGCACATGGGCAACCTCCACTTTTTCCGGCCATGGGCTGTGCTGAAAAAAATGCAGCAGCGCAAGTGAATCCGGTCCACCCGATACGGCAATCAGCAGCCGCTCGTGTTCTATCGGGAAATGCTGATCCCGGCAATAACGATTAATTTTCGCGGTAAAATCGCTCATGTCTTGATCCTTCCCATCCTTTACAGTTACTTATCAGTATACAGGATGTGATCAGACATGTAGAATCATACCTCTATCCGGCGTTTCGCTTGAGCGGAATGGCAGCCCATTTCGGTACCTGATGATCAATCTTAATGGCCGCCACCGTCATATCATCTTCAATCGAGCCGCCTGATGACCGGACTGCCGCCTCCATGATGAGATCCGCTGCCGTCTGCGGATCATCCACCGTCAGTTCTGATATTTGACGGCGCAGCCACCTTTCTGGATTTTCGATCGTCCGTAAACCGTCCATGACGCCATCACTGACCATAAATAATAAATCGCCTGCCTTCAACTGATCCTCCAGTACATCCATTTCCATCTCCCTGAAAAAGCCGAGCGGCAAATTGCCCGCTTCAATCATCTTTATTTGTTTCCCACGCTTAATATAACTCGGAACAGAACCAACCTTTAAAAACTTGGCTTTTGCGTTTTGCAGATCAATCATGACGAGATCCACCGTGGAATAAGCATCATTCGTCCGCTTCACAGTCAAGATTGAATTGACTGATTTAATCGCCAGCTCCTCGTCAATACCTGCCTTCAGCATTTGCTGCAAAAGCCCGATTGTCTCTTCGCTTTCCCTTTTCGCCTTCTCACCATTACCCATCCCGTCACTGATCGCAACGGCATACTTCCCTTCATTTAACGGAACGGCCGTGTAACTGTCTCCTGACACCAGTCCTCCCCTGAAAGCAGCATGCGCGACGCCTACATTGACGTGAAATGCCTTTGCAGAACGGTACGTTGCAACGGTTCCTTCGTACGGTGAAGGCAGATCCGTTTTCTTATAAACGATAATGGTTTCTTTTAAAATAGAAGAAAGCATCGGCGCAATCAGCTTTTCACATTCCCCGTGCTCCTCTTTAAACGGCAGCATAATATCCAGGTCCACCTTCCCGTATTCCAGACAGTGAATCTCCACATGCTCCGCCTGAATGCCATAGCCCTGCAGCTCCTTCTTAATGGATTCCTCCTGTCCATCATGCTTTTGTATTTCACGCTGAAGCTCAGAAGCAAAGTCCTTCATCACATCCGACAGCCCGGACAGCTGTCTGGCCACAAACTGACTGCCCTCTTTCAGCTGTTCTTTCATCTGATCCTGTAAATGTAGATTCATCTGTTCATCCTCAAATTCCTTTTTCACCTGTTCAGATTTTACACAAAGTGACTCCCAGCCTTTATTGTCATTGTCCCTGTAGACGAGATCAGTCATCCATTCATACGTCCGGTCAAACTGGGACGCCCAGCAGAATTCTTTTTTGAAACACTGCTGGCACGTCCGGGCGGTCACTTTACTGATCATATAATCTGCTTCCGTCTGCGGATCCTCAGGCAGCGTCTCTTTGCACGAAAAGCTTTTTGACAGCTCGGCAAACATATCCGAAAACCGTTCCACCTTTTCAGCGGTCGCATCACGGACATTCAGGGCATACCGCTGCTGTTCTTCTATGTATTCATCGGATCCCGGAACGTGCCGGGCGATCGCCGTGATCCACTTTTTAGGCGTGACAAATAGCAATAGAGCCGTAACGGCAGACTCATACAACGACGCCTCAAGACGCAGTGTGTCCCCAATCATTAACCCGGTTAAAAGGGTGGCAAGCATCAGCCCGAGCGACACCCCCATCGCTCTACCTGATTTCAGGAGTCCTCCAAGTAAACCGGCCACAGCCAGCAGCGCCACTTCAGGCATATGGGCAAACGAAGACAAACAGAAGATCAGTCCCGTCACCACACCTGCGGTTGAGCCAACGAGCGCACCAGCAGCCAGTGCTGCAACGACCACTAAATAACGGGTCATCATATGGCTTACGGCAAACTCCCCTACCATCCAGCCGGTTAAACCAACAGCGATCGAGGCGGCGAATACAGCCAGCGCCACAAGCTCCTCATGTGTATAGGCCGCCTTCCTCCCCTTTTTTATAATGGTAAAGCTCTGCATAAAGATGAGTGCAAGCACCCCCGCAGCTAAAGCCTCAAGGGAAATCATCACCCCATCCACCCAGGTGAGCGGACCGCTCGTGAGGAGATAAATGGACTTTGCAACGGCCAACACCCCAGCCGCTGCCCCTGCCAGCACAAAACGCTGACGAAGCCTGTTTTTCAAAACAGCAGCTGTCATCCTGAACAATACGAGTGCGCCCGCCGTATACAAACCCATTTGCGGACTTAATGTAGAAGCACCTAAAATCAGACCAAGAAACACGGCAGCCGTCCGGCTTTTCTGAAAAAGCAGCACCACTGCGAAAAAAGGAAGCGCAAAAGGAGTGAACTGTGACATCACCACGGCCCGTCCAAGCATCAGACTGATGAGAATATGGACGGCTCCTTTCTCATAAAACCAGACAGCTAGTTTGCGGATTGCAAGCTCAGGCTGCCATTTTGCTTGCTTACGGGAACGGGCGAGTGACAGGGCGGTGGTCAGTTCGAAATTTGCTTCATGTACATTGGTCATTAATTTGTCCACTCCTCACATGATCTTTGCGGATTATTATAGAAGGAACATACATGGAGAGTTTGTCATAATGACAGAGGAGAACCTAAAAAGTGTTCGACGGATTCTTTACGTTCATGTGTGTATCAGACGGCACCTGAAACAATCCGACAAAGTTCAAAAAAATCATTGACACTTCTTTAGAGGCTATGTATTATATATCTTGTGCCTCATTTGAACGCACAGCATTTTCTAACATACGGCGGCGTAGCTCAGCTGGCTAGAGCGTACGGTTCATACCCGTGAGGTCGGGGGTTCGATCCCCTCTGCCGCCACCATAAGAGGCCCGTTGGTCAAGTGGTTAAGACACCGCCCTTTCACGGCGGTAACACGGGTTCGAATCCCGTACGGGTCATAATGGAAACACGATTCTCTGTTGAGGATCGTGTTTTTTTGTATCAATCGGACCGCACCCCATGCTTCACTGGCAGCGAAGCATGGGGTGTGGTCCCTTAATATTAACTTATGATTATTTTGTTAAAAGAGGACGGGCTTGGGGCATCCTACGCTTTCCGTGGCCGGGCGGTGAACCCGCTGTGCTTCGCACATCGGTTTCACCTGTCCCTTTCCGCCACAGGAGTCTTCGGATGCCCCAAGCCCTCGGTTGATTATATTTGTTTTTTAAGAGCCAGTCGTTGTTCTTCTGTTTAATTACATAAGGTATGACGCGAAATAGAAAGGTTGGTCAGGCGGGAAAGTATCGCGTCAAATAAAGGGTTTTGAGTTTCAGGATCACTTTGGCGAAGAGAAAAGTGGCTCTGTTTGGACACTCCCCCCTGAAAGCATCTGTTTTTCCGCACCAAAAAAGCACCCGGCTTTGGTGCCGCGCGCTTATGTGTCAGCTGAGCCGTTTTTGATCGGAAGGTGAATCCAGCAGGTGCCTTTTGTCGAGTTCAAGGCGAAGCTTTTCTGTTTCGAGGAGAAAATTCTCATGTTTCAGCTTCTCAAGCTCGAGCTGCTTGTCTATCGATGCGTTTTTCAGCTTCGCAAGGTTTTGAAAGTGATTGGTGATAATGCCTGCAAGCGGAATTGAGAAAATCATAATGATTGTAACCAGACCTGTCAATGTGCCTCACCCTTTCTTTCCCTCATTCTACCATACCGATTTTAATCAACGGCTGCTTTTTTCAGCGAGCTGTTTCATATGATGTTCATCATGCTCTGCGAATCCTGTGATGTATTCCTCTAACGTCATCTCGTATTTTCCAATAGTAAAACGGGTACGCCACTGCTCTTCACTGAAGGTTTTGGCCTTCTTGATTAACGCCTCGCGCTGCGTCACTGCTTCCTCAATGACCTCCTTCTGACTGATTCCGCTATGCGCAGTGTTCCAGGCTTTTTGGTTAAAGCTTTGAAAATCCGGATATCGTGATAGCGCTGCGCCTTCTTTTGCAAAAGGAATTCTTTCTTCTAGGCTGTAACGGTCCCAGGCACCCAGGTGGGATACGATCGCCGCAACAGACCATTTGCCTTCAGCAAGCGGAGAGAAAAATGCGTCCTTGTCCATTACATTCAGCTGATTCAGCCAGTGCAGGTACGTTTCATTGTGCACAAACCATTCTTTTTTGTTCATGAATACGATCCTCCTTATGATTCCTCCTCTTGTATTACGACAGGAAGCAGGAGAATTCCTTTACCTGAAACCTTTTCAAGCTGGACAAAAGAAAAAAGACTGCTAATATCAGCAGTCTTCCATTTATCTCAGATCAATATGTTGAATGCCTGTAAAATCTGTTTTCGGCAGCTATTAACCTTTTTTCGCTCCGCGACCACCGCGTTTTGATTCTGTGTGGCGCTTCAGAGAAGTCAGACGGTCTTCACTATCTTTTAGGAAACGAGCCATTTTTTGCTCGAAAGACTCACCGCGTGGCGGTCCACCTGCATTGCCTCCGCGACCACCGCGATCTCCGCGATCGTTGTTACGGTTAGGACGTGGACGGTATTGCTGCTGGGACTGCTGTGGCTGATCTTTCGCTTTGCGGATGGATAAGCCGATTTTGCCATCGCTTTCCACGTTCAAGACCTTCACTTCTACTTCGTCACCTACTGTTAAGTGATCGTTAATGTCCTTGACGTAATTATCCGCAACCTCACTGATGTGGACAAGCCCTGTTGAACCGCCTGGCAATTCAACGAACGCCCCAAAATTAGTGATCCCTGTCACTTTACCCTTTACTTTGCTGCCTACTTCGATTGACATAAAAAAAATGATCCTCCTTAGAATAGATAAAAAATAGACCTTACTTACCATTATAGCCAACATAAAAAAAGAGTGTCAACATCGTGACACTCGATCGCGCTGTTTTATTTTTTGCTATTCAACAGCGCCGGCGTATTTTTCTATGTTATTCACCGGTGAAGAAAACATGCTATTCCATTATTCAGCGTTCTCTTCATCCGCTTCGGCTGCCTGTTCACCTGCAGGCTGATCCTCCGGAATCGTGAAGATGATCTCTCCGCTGTCAGACAGGAAGTAATCTCTACGCGCGAGCTTCGCTATGTATTCATCATCATTGAGCTTTACAATTTCATTTTTAAGGTTTTCTTCCTGAACCTTGAGTTCGGCTATTTTTTCCTCGAGCTGAGCTTTTTGAGCATTCTTTTCTTCGAGCGCGCTAGCCTGCGAGACCATTGAAGAAATAAGCAATCCGCTTACGATTACCGCAAATACAGCAAAAACGGATAATCGTCGAATCAGTCTCTTTTTGTGCGATTGCCTGTGATGCTCAATCTTTGCCTGTTCAGCAGTATACTGGTTTTCGAGTGATGTGACATTTCTGCGCGGTTTCCCCATAAACAGCTGCTTTCCTCCTTTTTTACGAACCACATTGACTGGACTCTTTGTTATTCCCTATTATATAACAGATTCAGCCACAATTTTATCTTTTTCGCAAAAAATGTACTTTTTTTACGTGAAAATTGGAAAAAAGGTTGAAAGGGCGTGAGTAAAAGGAGGATGACAGCAAGCAAAAATCGACAAATCATCTTTAAAAGGAACCATAACCATCGTACCGGTGCAAAGAGAATCCGCCATGTGAGACGAACCGTTTTCTCGATCAAAACGAGCAGCCGGATCGCCGTTCCCTGAACCGCTTTCCGATAGATCAGAAAGCCAAATATAACCGAAAGAACCATATACAGTCTGAGAGATACACCATTGAGGAAATACATGACAAGAAACACCAAAAGCGCCTGGCAGCACCAGAAGATCACATCCGTGACAAAGTGAACCGGCAAGCGTTTTGACCGGATGATATACCGGTGATACAGCGTCAGGAAAAGCCCGATGACAAAACCGGAACCGGCTAAATAAGCCACTGTGCGAAGCTGCTCTTCGACAATCATCTAAACAGCTTTCCTAGCAGTCCTTTCGAGGGCTCACGGCCGGTCTGATCCAGATACAACAGATCATCAATTTTACCTTTCAGAGATACCTGTCCTTCATCAAGATCCAGGTTAATCATTTGAAGGCCGCTCCCCTTAACCGATAAAAATCCCATGACCGTTTCCAATAAAAACTCTTCGTTATCAAAGCTGTCGAGTTGAAGCACGCCGGAAATCACCAGAACCTCCCGGCCGCTCATACGGACTTCATGCTCTTTCTTCTGCGTTTTACCTTCAGTTGTTGTATATGGCATCGACTGTCACCCCGCTATAGGATTAAAACCATCACTTAGCTCATTGTATGCAGCGGGGCAGCCGGTTATGATTTTATTCTTCGTTGACACGTTCTTCTTTTGTAATGGTATACATCGTCGCCGCTTCTTCTTTTTTCGTTGTTTCAACGAGACGATCCACCGTCAGCGTCACCACACGCTGCCCAAACCGGATCACGAGTTCGTCGCCAGCCTTTACCGTAGCGCTCGCTTTCCCCGGATTTCCGTTAATTGAAATACGGCCCTGATCGGCTACTTCCTTTGCCAGTGTACGCCGTTTAATTAATCTTGATACCTTTAAAAATTTATCTAAACGCATGCGTAATCTCCATCCTTTTATAAACCATGTTTTTTCGCTTCATTCCAGAATTCATCCAGCTCGCCAAGCGTAAACGCCTGAAACGGCTTCCCTGATTCTTTCACCTTATTTTCCACAAAAGAAAACCGGCTGATGAATTTCTGGTTCGCCATTATAAGCGCTTCCTCCGGGAAAATACCGTGGAAACGAGATACATTTACGAGCGCAAATAACACATCGCCAAATTCCTTTAATGCCTCTTCCTTATTACCATTCGCAACTTCTTCCTGAAATTCCTGCCATTCTTCCTCAAATTTATCCCAGGCGTCCGCGTGATCATCCCAGTCAAATCCCGCTTTGGCTGCTTTCTTCTGTATTTCAAACGCTTGAATTAACGCCGGTAGTCCTGTTCCCGCTCCTTCTAAAAGCGAATCAGGCCTCGAACCTTTTTCCTCTGCCTTGATCTCCTGCCAGTTTTTCACGACTTCATCCGCTGTTCCTGCCTCTGTATCAGCAAATACGTGCGGATGGCGGCGGACCATTTTTTCAGCTACAACGGCAATCACATCACGGATAGAAAAGTATCCGTCATCCTCCCCAATCTGCGCATGAAGCATAATCTGAAGGAGTACATCGCCAAGCTCTTCGATCATATGATCAATGTCGCCGCTGTCCACGGCTTCAAGAAACTCATATGTTTCTTCAATCAGATACCGCTTTAGTGATTCATGTGTCTGCTCGCGATCCCATGGACAGCCTTCAGGACTGCGAAGAATCGCAATGATGTCACGGAACTTTTCAAACTCTCCGTACAAAGCTTCTTCCTCTTCAACCGGAGGCACGTACACACTTGTCAGATTGCTGAGCGGCATTCCGTGATCCAGTTCATAAAGAGGTGTTTCAACGATGGACTCCCCTTTTGATCCGGCAGCTGTAATGACTTTAACAAGATGATCATCCGGATAACGCTCCATCAGCGTCAGTTTCACCTCCGAAGCGATAAACGCATCATACACCTGTCCAATGATGACATGCTGCGTGAGCTTTGGCTCGTCACGCTTTAAAGCCGTCCCGTCAAGCAGCTGAAAGCCTTCAACAGGATCAAATCCGGCAGCCGTGAAAAGCGGATCAAGGAAACTTTGTCCACCTTCAATGACGATTGAAATCTCACCGTTTCGATGAAGAGCGAGCAGATTTTGCACCGTCTGTTCAGCTACCAGCGGATGACCGGGCACCGCATAAAGCACCGGACCTGCCTCAGCACGATTTACGAGCTCTTCTGTGATCGCCTCATAGACCGCCTCAAACTGATCATGCGCCTCATACACATAATCGAAGGATTCAAAGGTCAGTCCCTCCTCCTTCAGCTGCGCGAGAACAGGATGATCCTCTGTGCGCACGAGCAGATGAGTGGCTGCTTTCAGCTTTTTATAAATGCCTAGGGGCAGCTGATCCAAGTCACCTGCACCAAGACCAATGACGGTAATTTCATGTGTCATAAACATATCCTCCTATTTCCCTGAACGATAAAACAGCCGGTCCAGTTTACGGCCAAACGGAATCTGGGCTGCTTCTTCTTTTGTAAATAAATCACGTGACCAGCTGACAACAAAAAAGCTCCATGCACCTACTGCCGCTGCTAAAATCGATACCGCCGCTGCAGATAGACGGGAGCCATCCGGCCAGAGCCATAAAAGCCCCTGCACAACAACGGTCATCACAATAAGACCCAACAGCAGTCTCATATAAAACCTTCCTGTCAGTAAAAAGCCGATCTTTGCTCTTAATCTTAATACAGCAGCAACCGTCACCACTAAAATCGCTAATACAGTTGCCGCTGCGGCTCCACCTGTACCAAAAAGCGGCACGAGCCAATCATTAAGAATATATTTTACCGCTACACTGACAGCCGCAAGCCAGGCAATAATATGATAGCTTCCCATTCCCTGTAACACCGCATTTACAGTAAGTGCAATCGAGGCAAACAACACTGCGAGGACATAAAGTGCAAGCACCCTTGACCCCTCATCCGTTTGAAAAAGAAAAGTATTGAGCGGTCTGATAATATTCATTAATCCAATAGAAGCGGCTGCACCAAAAACAATACCCGTTTTTAATGCCAGCGCTGCTTTCTTTTTAACCTCAACGATCCGGTTACGTTCCATATCCGCTGCAATCATCGGCACAACAGCCAGTGACAGGGACGTTGCTGCTACAATCCCGATCTGGATCAGCGGCTGACCGCGATCATAGACCCCTTTTACAGTCTTTGCTTCCTCCGCACTGCCTGTATAGCCTGTGAGCAGCGAATAGACATTCAGCGCATCCATCATCTGATACAAAATCAGCAGCATACTCACCATGCCCATCGCGGTTCCCCGCACAATCAGCGCACGGAAGATGGCGCGATCCCCTTTTTTAAAGGAGAGTGCAAATGACTGACCCTTCAACTGGACACGTCCCAGATACAGCAGCAGTAAAACACCCACTGCCAGCCCGACCGTCGAACCGACCACAGCCCCTTCTCCAATTGTATAGAGCGATGCACCGTGAGCTGTCAGTACAAAGGTGGCCGCTAAAATAATGGTGACACGCACGAGCTGCTCTGTCACCTGCGACACAGCGGACGGGACCATATTATTCTGCGCCTGGAACCAGCCCTTGCCTCCCGCTAGAAACGGCAGCAGCAAAAAAGGCCATGCAGACAGACGGATCAGCGGTTCAAGCATCGGATCTCCCATCCACTCCGCAATCAGCGGTGCACCGAGATACAAAGCCAAAAACCACACCAGACCCGTACCAGCCAAAACAAGCCCCAACAGCTTAAAAATCCGCTCCCGGTCCTCTTCGTGCTCAATTAAAATTCTCGACACCATCACCGGAAAAGCATACGTACATAACGCAATCAACAGGCCATAAAACGGATACACCTGCTGATAAATATAAAAACCGATATCACCGGTCATATTTTGAAACGGTACACGGTAAAGTGCACTCAGTATTTTTGAAATGACGGCTGCAAGCGTCAGCACCGCCGCTCCCTTTACCATTGTCTGAGAAGCATCGGTCATCCGGCCGCCCTCTCTTTCTATTATTGATGTCTTATTATAGCAAAGCGCGGCGGGATTTGTCTTTTGGACGGGGTCTGAGCAGACTGCAGGTGGACAGAAACGGAGACGCGGCTCAGGCGGTTGCGGTCGGTTCGCGGGATTCCATCACTAAGCAGACTTATTCCATCTTTCCGGAATTTTATCCCCTCTTTTGAGAATGTATTTCCTTCGTTTGAAAAAATATTTCCTTCAAAGCGGCTCCGAGGCAAAGGAATCCCCTCATTCACCACCACGATTCATTCTTTCCGGCCTCATGATTCCTTCACTACCAGCCTTTATTCCATCACTCGCCCGAACCCCTTAATTTGCCGCGAAGCAGCCCACCTTCACCTCAGCCATCTAACTCCGCGTCACCCATAAAAAAAGCCCTATCCTCAACCGGATAGGGCTTTTGATCAGCTTTCCATTTGTCTGCCGAGGAAACGGGCGGCGGTTTCGCATACTTTCAGCTCGACTTCTTCAACCGTCTGATCCTTTGACATCACAAAGACGGCACCGATCGGATCACCTGATGCAATGATCGGGGATACGGTGTAAGAAGCGAGCTCCTCTTCCTGGTGTTCGACCAGCTCAACACTTCCCTGTTCATCGTTTAAAACCGTTTTTCGTGCGTCCATCATTTCCTCTACTCTCGGACTGATGCGGCGGTTCAGGAAATCTTTTTTGGATGCACCGGCCACTGCAATAAAGTGATCGCGGTCGCAAATAAGTACCGGCTGCTTTAAGCTGTCATACAGGGATTCAGCGTATTCTTTGGCAAAGGTGCCGAGTTCGCTGATCGGTGAATATTTCTTCAGAACGATTTCCCCGTCGCGATCAACGAAAATCTCCAGCGGGTCACCTTCTCTAATGCGCAGTGTGCGCCTGATTTCTTTTGGAATGACCACACGACCGAGGTCATCGATTCGTCTTACAATTCCCGTAGCTTTCATCATGGCTCTCTCCTTCGTTTACTGGCTGTATGAGAATAGTATCGGGTTAATTCGCCGATTTATACTTTTTTTCTAACGATTCTCAAATAAACCTGTAAAAAAGGGGGTTAAGCTGACTCTTTTAACGTTTCAGGAAGACGGGAAAGGACCTGGTGAACCATCATGAACCAGCTCTCCGGCTTCTGTCCTTTCGTTTTAACGGTGATCTTCAGACGGTTGTTATCAAGCCCAAGACCAACGTGGCGTTTGAACTCATTGGTGATTTCAAATGCTTTTGCCCCGTCAATCCGATTTGTGCCAGCCTGACTGAGCTCAAGCTTGATTTCATCCCTTGTCTGCTGAATGGACTCCAGCCCCACTTCATAACCATATGCTTTAATTTCAGCAATCTGGAAAAGCGTGTGAACTTCATCCGGATAATCTCCGAAGCGGTCAATCATTTCATCCTTCAGCTCCATGACCTCCTGAATCGTTTGCAGACCGCGGAATTTTTTATACATTTCGATTTTCTGATGTCCATCAGGAATGTAGCTTTCCGGAATATAAGCATCCTGCTTCACGTCGAGGTCGATTTCAACCGCTTTCTGCTTTTCTTTTTTCTCCTTGCCTTCGGTTTCAGGAAGCAGATCCTTCCGCTCCTCAATTGCATCTTTAAGCATTTGAGAGTAAAGGTCAAAGCCGACTGAATCAATAAATCCGTGCTGCTGAGCGCCTAAGAGATTACCGGCTCCCCGGATTGTTAAGTCACGCATCGCAATTTTGAATCCGGATCCGAGCTCAGTGAATTCTTTAATCGACTGCAGACGCTGCTCGGCCACCTCTGTGAGCACTTTATCTTTCCGGTAAGTGAAATATGCATAGGCCACGCGGTTTGAACGTCCGACACGACCGCGGAGCTGATACAGCTGGGACAGCCCCATACGGTCTGCATCATGAACAATCAGCGTGTTCACGTTTGGAATATCCACGCCTGTTTCAATGATCGTCGTCGTGACGAGCACATCATATTCGCCCTCTAAAAACTGCAGGATCACAGACTCCAGCTCGTTTTCAGACATTTGACCGTGTGCAATCGCAACCCGTGCATCCGGAACGAGCGAAGCAATTTCATCAGCCTTTTTCGTGATATCCTCAACCCGGTTATAAAGGAAGTACACTTGTCCGTCACGCGCCATTTCACGCTCGATCGCTTCACGGATCAGCGCACCGTTATATTCCATCACATATGTCTGGACCGGGAAACGGTTTTCAGGTGGTGTTTCTATGACAGACAGATCGCGTACGCCAAGCATCGACATGTGTAACGTACGTGGGATTGGCGTTGCTGTTAAAGTCAGTACGTCAATGTTTGTTTTCAACTGCTTAATTTTTTCTTTATGCGTCACACCGAAACGCTGCTCTTCATCAATGATCAGCAGACCGATATCGCGGTATTTGATCGTTTTAGAAAGCAGACGGTGCGTCCCGACAACGATATCAACCGACCCCTGCGCTAACCCCTTGATCGTCTCATCCTGCTGCTTTTTAGAGCGGAAACGGCTTAATAGTCCAACGTTGACAGGGAAATCCTGCATCCGTTCAATCATCGTTTCATAGTGCTGCTGAGCGAGGATCGTCGTTGGCACAAGGATCGCCACCTGCTTGCCATCCATCACTGCTTTGAATGCAGCCCGGATCGCCACTTCAGTTTTTCCGTATCCTACATCACCACATAACAGCCGGTCCATCGGGCGGTCGCGTTCCATGTCTTTTTTGATTTCCTCAATTGAACGCAGCTGATCCTCTGTTTCTGAATAAGGAAAGGCCGCTTCGAAATCCTGCTGTTCTGCTGTATCTGTACTGAAAGCAAACCCTTTTGCCGCTTCACGCTCTGAATAAAGCTTAATCAGGTCATCAGCAATATCTGCGACAGATGATTGAACTTTATTCTTCACGCGCTTCCATTCCGTACCGCCAAGCTTATACAGCTTCGGTTCCTTGCCTTCAGAGCCGACATATTTCTGAACGAGCTCAATCTGGTCAACCGGCACATAGAGTTGGTCATTGCCTTTATAATGAATATTTAAATAGTCTTTATGAAGACCGTTGATTTCAAGGGTTTCAATTCCGAGGTATTTCCCGATTCCGTGATTCACGTGAACAACGTAATCGCCAACCTTCAGCTCTGAATAGCTTTTAATGCGCTCTGCATTCGAAAGTTTTTGACGGCGTTTTACCTTACGTGTTTTCTGACGGAATAACTCCTCTTCCGTCATGACCGCAAGCTTGTTCATCGGGAGCTCAAATCCGGCCTGCAGAGAGCCGCTGACGATTTGAACCGTATTCGGAATAAGCGGGTCACCTTCTTTGACGATGGCCGCATCTATATCATAGTCTGCGAGTACACGCTCGAACTTCTGCAGTCGCTGTCCATCCGGCGCAAGCATGACAACGGTGAACTTTCCTTTTTTCCAGCGTTCAAGCTCGGCTTTCAGCAAATGCATCTGACCGTGAAAGCTCTGCATCGGCTTGCATGAAAAAGAATGGACTTTTTTCGGGTTGATATGGGCAATTTTTCTCGTAAAAAGAGAAAAATACGCCTTCTGCTGCGGGCTTTTAGCGATTAAGTCCGTCAGCTTGTGTGAGACATGAATATCATGCAACAGCTTGCCTTCCTCAATCAGAGAAACAGCCCACTCCATCTCTTCGTTTTCAAGCGTGTCATCCATTTCATAAATCCGGCTGATTTCATCAAAAAAGACCAATGCATCCTCAGGCAGATAATCTAGCAGACTGGCAGCTTTTGAATAAGCAAGAGACTGATATTTAAACAGCTGATCGGGTTTTTGCCCATTCTCCAGTAGTCCGATTTCATATTCAGTCTGCTCTGCCATCGCTTCTTTGACAGCTGCACGTTTTATTTTTTTGAGACTCTTCGGCAGCCGTGCTTTTAGTTCTTCTGCAATGCGTGACAGCTGTTCTCCTTCCATAATCAGCTCACTGGCAGGGCCGATTGAAACGTGCTCAAGTGAGTCAATCGAACGCTGATCCTCTGCTGAAAAGGTTCGGATTGAGTCTACTTCAGTGTCAAATAGTTCAATCCGGACAGGGTCTGACGTAAGAGGATAAATATCCATGATTCCCCCACGCATACTGAATTCACCTGGACTGCTGACCATGTCCGTGCGATGATATCCCATTTTAAGAAGCGCAGACAATGTATCTTCGAGCCCAATATCTTTTCCAACAGAGAGCTCAAACTGATGGATTTGCCATTGCTCTTTAGGCGGCACTACCTTTCGCAGCCCCGCCATTGGTACGATATAAAATCCCCGTCCGTTTAACGCGAGATGATTCATCGCTTCCAGACGCTGTGCCAACAGCTCAGGGCTCGCAATACTCATCTCCGCGGCAATCAATTCATTGGCCGGGTATAAAAAGAGTTCCTCCTCACTGACTAATTGAGCGAGGTCATCATATAACTTCTGTGCACTCAGCAGGTTCGGCGTGACAACCATCAGCGGACGCTGGTGCTGCTGATAAACCGCTGCCATAAAAGTGCTTCGTGCAGAACCTGAAAGCCCTGATAACAGCTGCTCTTGACGCCCGGCTGCTAGATCATCGATGACCGCTTTAATCTGAGTATCATTTATCAAACCATTTACTAGCGTTTTCAACTCGTTCTCCTCCCGAATCTAAACAGAAAAATGCCTTGGATCGTAATCCAAAGCGTTTACTGTATAAATTGATCCAGCTCATGGAAGTCAGGATTGCGCTCTAGCGACTCCTGACAGTCCTCGCAGATCGTCTGTATGTTCACGTGACCTTCATTTGTATACGAAATCATGCTCTTACGCTCTTCGGCTGATAAGGAATGAATCCCGAGCCGCTTGGCATCCACTAATTGCGTATCGATTGCGCCAACCTCGTTTCCGCAGTGGCGACAGTGATAATAGACAGCCATCTTCATCCTCCTTCACCTTGCTTGTATTGTAGTATAGGCGGGAAGAGGACCGAATATTCAATCAGGAGCCATTAAATTCATTCATCACTTCTAAAAACGGCTTTTCAAGCCAGCGCTCACACGCATCCGCGCTTTTTTCAACCGTTTCTTTCATGATACCCCATTCTTCATCAGAAAAACGGCTTAATACGTAATCCGGCACTTTCATCCCACGCGGCGGACGGCTGATTCCAATCCTGATCCGGTTAAATTCCTGGGTGCCAAGATGAGCAATCGTACTTTTAATGCCGTTATGGCCACCTGCGCTCCCTTTTTGACGAAGCCGCAGTGCACCTGTCGGCAGATCCAGATCATCATAAATGACCACAACATCCTCCGGCTCAATCTGAAAATAATCCATCAGCGGGCGAATACTCTCTCCGGATAAATTCATATAAGTGAGCGGCTTCAGCAGAATCACCTTTTGTCCATTGATGACCGTCTTGCTAAACACACCTTTAAACTTTGTCTGTAAAAGCGGTGCATTCCACCTGTCCGCTAATGCGTCGATCACTTCAAAACCAATATTATGTTTCGTTTTATCGTAAGGCTTTCCCGGATTTCCGAGTCCGACGATTAATTTCATTATATAACACCTCTGTTTTCACATTCCTTTCTCTATATTAAACGAAAAAGGCGCAACCTCCAAAAGAAAGGTCGCGCCATTATTATAAAGCTTATGCTTTTTCAGTTTCTTCTTCTGTGTTTTCATCTGATTCAGCTGCAGGCTCTTCTGATCCTTCCTCATCCTCTGATCCTGTTTCGCCGGCACCTGCTTCAGCTTCCATTTCCTCAATTTCTTCTTCCGTACGAGGAGCCAGAACAGATACAATTGTCTCGTCATCTTCGTGGTTAATCGTAACTGAATACTTGCTTCGAAGATCTTCTACTGTGTAAGAATCTCCAATGTTCAATTCCGTTACGTCAACCTCAAATGATTCAGGAATATCGTTTGGTTTTGCTGAGATTGAAAGCTCATGCAGAATCGTCTGCACAACGCCGCCTTCTTTCGCGCCTTCTGCTTCACCAACAAGATGAACCGTTACATCCACATCGATTTCCGCAGCCATATTAACAGCCAGGAAGTCAGCGTGAATAATTTCATCCTTCAGGAAGTCGCTCTGATAATCACTTAATACGACCTTCTGCTTTTTGCCTTCAATATCAAGTTCGATGATTCCGTTACGACCTACCTCGCGGATTGTCTTTACGAGATCAATTTCACTTACTGAAATCGGTGTATTATCAACTTTATAGCCGTAGACAACTGCGGGCAGCTTACCCTCGTTGCGAAGAGCTGTTAAATCGGAGTTTTTAAATCCTTCACGTTTCGTTGCTTTTAATACTGCACTCATGTCTAATCACCTTCCAAAAGTTATATTCGATGGATTTTTCCATACAACTGTTTTACCCCTGGCTGTCCGGATTAAACGTTTTTCATGAGATTTTTTATTTGGAAAATGAAAATAAGACTCATTTACCAATAGGTTTTTCATGACAAAATTCCTTTTTAAAAGTGTGAAAAAGCCCGGTACCATTATCAGGCACCGGGCATCATATGATTAATCAAACAGCATGCTGACAGACTGTTCTTCGTACACACGGATAATCGCTTCTGCAAGAAGGCTTGCTACAGAAAGCTCGACAATTTTTCCGCCTTTTTTTTCTGGTGTTAATGCAATTGAGTTTGTCACGACAAGCTCTTTAATCGCAGATTCATTAATGCGCTCCATCGCCGGTCCTGACAGTACAGGGTGCGTACAGCTAGCGTACACTTCCTTCGCACCGCTTTCGATCAGGGCATTAGCTGCAAGCGTAATTGTTCCGGCTGTATCGATAATATCGTCAATCAGAATCGCGATTTTACCTTCAACGTTACCGACAATGTTCATCACTTCAGCCACGTTCGGCTTTGGACGGCGCTTATCAATAATCGCAATCGGTGCCTTTAAGCGTTCTGCAAGCTTTCTCGTACGCGTTACGCCACCGTGGTCCGGAGATACAATGACGATTTCTTCCGGGTTGAAGTTCTTCTCAAGGAAGTATTCAGCAATAATCGGTACACCACGCAGGTGGTCAATCAGGATATCAAAGAATCCCTGAATTTGCGGTGCATGAAGATCAAGCGTAATGACGCGTGTTGCACCCGCTGTTTCAAGAAGATTCGCAATCAGCTTTGCTGTAATTGGTTCACGGGCACGCGCTTTTCGGTCCTGACGTGCATATCCGTAATAAGGCATCACAATGTTAATTGTTTTTGCAGATGCACGCTTCAGTGCATCAACCATGATCAGAAGCTCCATTAAGTTTTCATTCACCGGACTTGAAGTTGACTGGACAACGAATACATCACAACCACGGATACTTTCTTCGATGTTGATTTGAATCTCACCGTCACTGAATCGTGTAACTGAACATTTCCCAAGCTTCAGTCCTACCGCTTCAGCAATATCCTTTGCTAGTTCGTGATTTGAGTTCAGGGAAAAGATTTTTAATTTCGAATTGGCATATTCTGTAGACATGGTAGCCTCCAATTAATTTTTAGTGTGAATCTTGCGTGCGTAGCCTTCTTTATTTTCCTGACGTGCCCGGGCAATGGATAACGCCTCTCCCGGCACATCCTTATTAATCGTAGAACCGGCAGCAACATAAGCGCCTTTTCCAATCGTGACAGGTGCAATCAGGTTTGAATTACAGCCGATAAAAGCATCATCTTCAATCTTTGTCAGATGCTTGTTTTTACCGTCGTAGTTAACCGTGATAGAACCACAGCCGAGATTCACGCCGGCACCCACTTCAGCATCGCCGATATAGCTGAGGTGAGACGCCTTGCTTCCTTTGCCAAACTGCGTCTTTTTAATTTCAACGAAGTTTCCAATCTTCACTTCATCTGAAATCGCAGACTGCGGACGGATGTGAGCAAACGGCCCAATCGCAACATGGGATCCGACTTCACTGTCATGTACAACCGACTGCTTGATCACGGTCTGATCTGCAATCGTGCTGTTTTTAATTTCAGTGTTTGGACCGATTATGCAATCCTCGCCAATGACGGTTGCTCCCTCGATCACCGTTCCGGGATAAACAATCGTATCGCGGCCGATGACAGCTTCACTCCCGATATAAGTGGAAGCAGGATCGATAAATGTGACCCCGTTTCTCATATGCTTTTCATTGATTCTTGCCTGCATGAGCTTTTCAGCACGCGCTAAAGCAACGCGATCATTTACACCGAGGGTTTCATCTGAAGAAGCAGTCTGGTAAGCCGCCACTGTCTCTCCTTCAGTCTGAAGAATTTCGATCACATCAGGCAGATAATATTCTCCCTGAACGTTATCATTCCCGACCTTTTCAAGCGCTTCAAATAACGCACGATTGTCAAAACAGTATGTACCTGTATTAACCTCCTGAACCGCACGTTCTTCTTCACTTGCATCTTTATGTTCAACAATTCGTTTTACAAGACCGGTTTCATCGCGGATGATCCGGCCATAACCCGTTGGATCTTCTTCATGCGCTGTCAGGATCGTTGCCTTTGCCTGTTGTTCCTCATGATGCTGAATGAGTGATGACATGGTTTCAGCTGTAATCAGCGGTGTATCACCACAAACAACAAGCGTAATACCATCCTTGTCGTGAAGACGATCCTTTGCCTGCATCACAGCATGCGCAGTCCCTAGCTGCTCTTTTTGAAGAACAAACTCTGAACGACCTTCAAGCTTTGACTGAACAAGTTCAGCACCATGACCAACAACCGTAACCACTTCACTCATTTCTGCAGCTTTCACCTGGTCCAGCACATGCTCAACCATCGGCTTTCCGCAAACTGGATGAAGTACTTTATATAATTTAGATTTCATGCGCGTCCCCTGACCCGCAGCTAAAATAACCGCATATCGATTCGACATTCCCGGTCCTCCAGTCAACATTTTTCACTCTCGAATATATTACAAAAACACTTGCATTTCAAGGAAACTCCCGATTTCAGAGTAATCTGTCATTCTATTGTAACAAAGAAAGGTGTAGGCGCCTTGCTCAGCCCCGACAAGCATAAGGCGAAAATGAAAAGAGGGTTGCCCTTTACCCTCGTTCATTTTTGACTTATGACCTCGAGGGGCTAGGCGCCGGAACCGGATCAAGAAAGGTGGAGGCAGGCGTTTAGGGACGTACAAACTGGACTGGCCCCGACGAAGATAAAGGAAACACAGCGAACGAAGTGAGCTGATGTTGACTTATCGAACGAGAGGACGGGAAGTTTGCTAGTCCCTGCCCGGTGGAGCTGGACAAAGAAAGGTGGAAGTTCGCGTTTAGCGGCGTATGCGGTGGACTGAAGCGATTAAGATAAAGGAAACACGGCATTTAGCAACTTATCCGGGTTATTTAACTACTCTTTCGGGTTATTCGACCACTCTTTGCACTTATTTGACCACTTTCGACCATTATTTAACTACTCTCAGCCCTTATTCAACCACTCTCACAAAAAATCCCGGCGCAGACCGGGGGCTCTTCATGCCTTTAACCAACTGAGACCCGCCCTTATGTGCACACAAATAAACCCGGCTGAAAATGCGGCAGCCAGGTTCGGTGGGTGCAGGATATGTATATTACGCACCTGCTTCTTCATATTGTTGTGATTCAGGCGCTTCGTCTGCACGATGGTATTCAGCCAGCACCGATCCTTGGATCATTTCCCGCATTTCTGAATTGATTGGATGCGCGATATCGCGGAACTCCCCGTCAGGTGTCCGCTTACTTGGCATCGCAACAAATAATCCGTTATTGCCGTCAATGACGCGAATATCGTGAACAACAAAGACTCCGTTCAATGTGATGGAAGCGATTGCACGCATTCTGCCATCTGTGCTCACGCGCCGTAATCTCACATCTGTTACTTCCATTTCCTTCACCACCTTCCCCATTTCAATTTTCCCACCTTATACTTTCTTCATTGAGGACCTGAATTCCTACACAAAAGTGAAAATAGTCATAAAAAATTTCAGATTTTTTTCCAAAAAAGAAAAGCTTTTTCTTTTCAAAGGAATAACGATGTCACAACACGGTCATCCTTCTAAAGAAAAAGCTTTTCTCATCATTTATTTTACGAGTGCAATAACTTCAATTTCTACGCCAGCACCTTTTGGAAGCTTTGATACTTCTACACATGAACGTGCCGGGCGGTGATCCCCGAAATAGTCACCGTAAATCGCGTTAACCGCTTCAAAATCATTTAGATCATCAAGGAAAACCATGACTTTCACGACCGTATCAAGTGACGCGCCGGCTTCCTTCAGGACAGCCTGAAGGTTTTTAAATACCTGATGCGTCTGCTCTTCAATACTGCCTTCTACTAAAACGCCCTCTGGTGTTAGCGGAATCTGACCTGAACTGTAAAACATATTATTGACGATGACTCCCTGTGAGTAAGGTCCAATCGCCTGTGGTGCTTCATTTGTTTGTATCGTTCTCAAAAAGATCTCCTCCTTAAGGCTACTTTAAAAATGACTGAACACGGTCAAAATAATTGCCCGGCTCGATTTTGATGGACTTGCCCTTTTCATCCACTTCCGTCAAACGGAGTAACGAAATATAATCGTCCACCAGTTTTTCTTCATTGTGCTCTGATTCAACAAAAATTCCGATTCCGGCAACGGTTGCAGAAAATTCCTCCAGCAGGTTCTTCATGCCCGCTGCCGTTCCACCGGCTTTCATAAAGTCGTCGACAATGAGAACGCGCGCACCCTGTTTCACACTGCGTTTAGATAAAACCATCGTCTGAATTCGTTTAGATGAACCGGACACATAGTTAATGCTGACCGTCGAGCCTTCAGTTACTTTGCTGTCACGTCTGGCTACAACAACAGGTACACCAAGATATCGGGCTACTGCGTGCGCAATGCCGATTCCTTTGGTCGCAACCGTCATGACCAGATCAATTTTCTCATTGGCAAATGCACCGGCAAACAGCTTGCCGACATGATTCATTAAGTGAATATCACCGAGAATATCTGTCATAAACAAGTATCCCCCAGGCAGCAGACGGTCAGAGGCAGAGACGTTGGATGCAAGAATGCTGATGGCCTTTTCAGCCTGATCGCGGCGAATACCCGGAACAAAACGGACTCCTCCCGCTGCACCAGGAACAGTCTGTAATGAACCAATCCCTCTTGCTTCAAACGTTTCCTTAACAATAACCAAATCTTCACTGATAGATGACTTCGCAGATGAATAGCGATCTGCAAAAAAAGTCAGAGATACGAGCTCACGTGGATGTTCCGTTAAATAATGTGTCATATCGATCAAGCGTTCACTGCGTTTTACCTTCATGCCGGTGCGTAGCCTCCTAAACCCGAATAATGTATTGTAACTATATCATTATTATCCGTCTTTAAGCAAGGGGATCTCGCGCACCTAAAATGCGGACCGCGAACACCTGGTCACAAAAGCCGCGCAGCCCATTCACCACACGATGCACTTTGGATTCGTACTGAACGAGCCCAAAGACAGTCGGACCGCTCCCGCTCATTAACACCGCATCTGCACCAAAACGATGCATTTGTTCTTTAATCTGTTTAACCTCCGGATACAAATTCAAGGTAACAGATTCCAAAGCATTACCGAGGTTTTGGCAGATGCCATCATAATCCTGATCATGAATCGCCTGAACCATCGCCTGCGTATCCGGATGATCTGCCTTATCAAGCTTTAAATTTTGATAAATATCCGCTGTCGAAACCCCGATAGACGGCTTGGCTAATACAACCCAGCATTTCGGAGGTGCCGGAAGCTCCTGAATCTTCTCTCCACGCCCCGTTGCAAGCGCTGTTCCCCCGTAAATGCAGAACGCAACGTCAGAGCCGATTTCCGTTCCAACCTCAGCAAGCTCATCAGCCGACAGTCCAAGATCCCACAGCGTATTCAATCCTTTCAGCGTAGCAGCCGCATCACTGCTGCCACCTGCAAGACCAGCCGCAACCGGGATCTGTTTATGGATCGTAATTTCCACACCCTTATTCACCTGATACTTTTTCTGCAACTTCTCAGCAGCCTTATACGCCAAATTCCTCTGATCGCTCGGCACGAAACGGTCATGCGAAACGATCTGAATCCTCTTTCCCTTGACTTCATGCAACTCAATCCGATCAGCCAGATCCACAGTGGTCATCACCATCTCCACCTCATGAAACCCATCCGGCCTCTTATGCAGCACATCAAGCGATAAATTAATCTTCGCCGGTGCTTTCACCATCATCATAAATAACCCACACCTCAATCTTCCCTCAAGTCATTGAAATTATTGTAGCATAAAAGAAGAAAAGTGGAAGCGCCTCGTTCAGCCCCGACAAGCATAAGGCGAAGATGAAAAGAGGGTTGCCCTTCACCCTCGTTCATCTTTGACTTATGACCTCGAGGGGCTAGGCGCTGGAACTGGACATCAAGAAAAGTGGAAGCAGGCGTTTAGGGACGTACAAACTGGACCGGACTCGACGAAGATAAAGGAAACACAGCGAACGGAGTGAGCTGATGTTGACTTATCGAACGAGAGGACGGGAAGTTTGCTAGTCCCTGCCTGCTGGAACTGGATCAAGAAAAGTGGAAGCGAACGTTTAGAGGCGTATGCGGTGGACTGAAGCGATTAAGATAAAGGAAACACGGAGAGCGGAGCAATCCGATGTTGACTTATCGAAATGAGCTGAGGGAAGCGCACTAGCCTCTGTGAGCTGGAACTAGACATCAAGAAAAGTGGAAGCGCCTCGTTCAGCCCCGACAAGCATAAGGCGAAGATGAAAAGAGGGTTGCCCTTCACCCTCGTTCATCTTTGACTTATGACCTCGAGGGGCTAGGCGCTGGAACTGGACATCAAGAAAAGTGGAAGCAGGCGTTTAGGGACGTACAAACTGGACCGGACTCGACGAAGATAAAGGAAACACAGCGAACGGAGTGAGCTGATGTTGACTTATCGAACGAGAGGACGGGAAGTTTGCTAGTCCCTGCCTGCTGGAACTGGATCAAGAAAAGTGGAAGC
>NZ_JACNMS010000008.1 GCF_020595125.1 Jeotgalibacillus aurantiacus | reverse complement strand
CAAGTGGTAAGATCCCTGAAAGATGATCAGGTAGATAGGTTCGAGGTGGAAGCATGGCGACATGTGCAGCTGACGAATACTAATCGATCGAGGACTTAACCAAATAGGTGATTCTCGAACCTTGCGGTTGTTTGATGTTGTATCCAGTTTTGAAGGCGCGAGTCTTCAATAAAATCAGTCTAGTGATGACAGCGAAGAGGTCACACCCGTTCCCATGCCGAACACGGAAGTTAAGCTCTTCAGCGCCGATGGTAGTTGGGGGTTTCCCCCTGTGAGAGTAGGACGTCGCTAGGCACTTAAAAAGCCTGTAACTCAATGGATGAGTTACAGGCTTTTTTGTGTTGTTTTTGCAGAGGTGTGCAGAATGTGGAGTAAAGTATATCAAATAAATGAAGAAGTGGATCGAATAAGAGCAGAAGTATGAAGAATAAAGGGGTAAAGGTATAGAATTTCGAGCTAGTTTAGAGAAAGGAAAAAGACTTTCAGTTACTCAACTGCATTCAGTGCTCCCGAGCTTCGCCGGGATGTTTATGGAGGTATACAGAATAGAGAATAAAGTGTATCGAATAAACGGAAAAGTATACAGAATAAGAGCAAAAGTGTGTTGAATGAAGAGCAAAGTGTGTAGAATTCCGAGCTGGTTTTAAAGAAAACCCAGCTCTTTAAGTTACCAAAGTGCATTCAGTGCCCCCGAGCTTCGCCGGAATGTTTCCAGAGGTATACAGAATAAGAAACAAAGTGTGTAGAATAAACGGGAAAGGATATCGAATAAGATCAATGCTATGAAGAATAGACAAGATCGTGAACTGAATCCCAAATCTACATTATAAAAACACCTCAAAGGCTGTCGAATCTCCTGCAATAATCGTCGAACGTTTGCCCCGCCAGCGCTGCAGTCAATCAATTGCAGTCCTTCATCTTACTGTTGTATAATCATAGTCAAAGATAGTCAAAGTCAAGGTGGAGGAGGTGGCTTGATGAAAAATATCACAGATGTCATTGAAAACTATCTGAAACAGGTTTTAGATGGAAGTGGCAGTGAAATAGTTGAAATAAAGAGAAGTGAGATTGCTGAGAAATTTTCCTGTGTTCCGTCTCAGATCAATTATGTGATGAAGACGCGGTTTACGGTGGAACGGGGTTATCTCGTTGAGAGTAAACGCGGAGGCGGAGGGTATATACGCATTATTAAGGTAAAAACGCATGGCCGTTCTGAGTTGATTGATCAGATTTTAAATATTCTTCAGCCGTCTGTTTCGCAGTCGATGGCGGAGGATGTTGTGTTCAGGCTGATTGATGAGGAATGTATTTCGAAGCGGGAGGCAAAGCTGATGCTGAGTGCAATGGACCGGACGACGCTGAATGTGCCTTTGCCGTTGCGGGATGAAGTGCGCGGCCGCATTCTGACAGCCATGCTGATGACGTTAAAATTTCAATAGGTCGCGGGGTGATCAAGATGTTATGTCAGGAATGTCAGGAGAGACCTGCTTCTGTGCATTTTACAAAAGTGATGAATGGGCAGAAGACGGAGGTTCATTTGTGTGACAGCTGTGCCCAGGATAAGGGTGAAGCGTTTATGTCAGATGACAGTGCTTTTTCATTTAATAACTTATTGGCAGGTTTATTGAATGTGTCGCCGGTCATGCAGCCGAGTCAGCCGCAAAAGCCGGAGCGTGAGCCTGTGAAATGCAGTCACTGTCAGATGACGTTTCAGCAGTTTTTGAAAATCGGGAAGTTTGGCTGTCCGTCGTGTTATGAGTCGTTCAGAGATGAACTGCCGCCGATTTTAAAAAGATTGCATAGTGGAAATACGACGCATCACGGAAAGCTTCCTGAGAGACAGGGAGGCACGATTCATTTGAAGCGGAAGGTGACGGAGCTTCGTGCTGAGTTGAAGTCTTTGATCGAGGAAGAGGAGTTTGAACGGGCTGCGACGGTTCGGGATCAGATTCGCGTGATGGAAAAAGAGATTCACGGTGAGGGAGGCAGTCCGTCATGAGTTTGGAAAAATTTTTGAATCAGGCTGTCAGCTCGTGGATGAATGAGGAGGGTCCATCCTCTGAGATTGTCTTATCGACCCGGATTCGTTTAGCGAGAAATCACCGTAAGTATGCTTTCCCGACTGTATTTACAAAAGAGGAAGCGCGTGCTGTGGCTGAGGAAGTGAGCGCAGCTGTTCATAAAGCGGATGAAAGACTTGAAGTGCTGAAAATGGAAGAGCTTCAGGGACTTGAAAAACGGGTGCTGGTGGAAAAGCATCTGATCAGTCCGAATCTGGCGGAGGATTCAGGCGCTTCGGCTGTCTGGCTGTCAGATGACGAAGAGATCAGCATTATGGTTAATGAAGAGGATCATTTGCGGATTCAGTGTCTGTTTCCGGGGCTCCAGTTGAAGGAAGCGCTGAGTAAGGCGCTGCAGCTTGATGATGCGATTGAGCAGCATTGTGATTATGCCTTTGATGAGCATCTTGGGTATTTGACGACTTGCCCGACAAATGTGGGGACAGGGTTGCGTGCATCTGTTATGATGCATTTACCAGGATTGATGATGACTCATCAGATGAATAGAATTATTCCTGCAATTGGACAATTTGGTCTTGTGGCTAGAGGAATTTACGGGGAAGGTAGCGAAGCTTTAGGTAACATCTTTCAAATTTCGAATCAGACAACACTCGGCAAGTCTGAGGAAGACATTGTGGAGGACCTCCAGCGGGTGGTGGATCAGATTATTGCCCAGGAGAAGTCGGCAAGGGAAGCGCTAGTGAAGGCTTCAGGCATTCAGCTTGAGGACCGCGTTTTCCGGTCTTACGGGACGTTGCGCTACAGCCGGGTGCTTGAATCGAAGGAAGCGGCTAAATGTCTGTCGGATGTTCGTCTTGGTATCGATTTAGGATTTATCGAGAATGTGTCGAGATCGATTTTAAACGAGCTGATGATTTTAACGCAGCCGGGCTTTCTTCAGCAATATGCTGGAGGGTTTTTACGGCCGGTGGAGCGGGACATGAGACGCGCATCGCTGATCCGGGAACGGTTGGAGATGGAAGAAAAGAAGGATAAAGGAGGATCAGAGATATGATGTTTGGACGATTTACAGAGAGAGCACAAAAAGTATTGGCATTGGCACAGGAAGAGGCGATTCGCCTATCCCATTCAAATATTGGCACTGAACATATTCTGTTAGGTCTGGTCCGCGAAGGTGAAGGCATTGCAGCTAAGGCACTTCAGACACTGAACTTAAGCACGGCAAAGATTCAGGAAGAGGTTGAAGAGCTGATCGGTAAAGGGACAGAGCAATCCCCTAGCGTGCACTATACACCGCGGGCTAAGAAAGTCATTGAGCTTTCCATGGATGAGGCCCGCAAGCTTGGACACTCTTATGTCGGAACAGAGCACATTCTTCTTGGTCTGATCCGTGAGGGTGAAGGCGTTGCGGCGCGCGTATTAAATAACCTTGGTGTGAGCTTAAATAAAGCCCGTCAGCAGGTATTGCAGCTTCTTGGCAGCAATGAGGCAGGCGGTCAGCAGGGCGGCTCAAACGCAGCGGCAAATACGCCAACGCTTGATGGTCTTGCCCGTGACTTAACCGTGATTGCCCGTGAAGGAAGTCTGGATCCGGTCATTGGCCGAAGCAAGGAAATCCAGCGTGTGATTGAGGTATTAAGCCGCCGTACGAAAAACAATCCGGTATTGATCGGGGAGCCTGGTGTTGGTAAAACAGCCATCGCAGAAGGGCTTGCCCAGCAGATCGTACAAAATGAAGTGCCTGAAATTCTTCGTGATAAGCGCGTGATGACGCTTGATATGGGAACCGTTGTTGCGGGTACAAAATACCGCGGTGAGTTTGAAGACCGTCTGAAAAAAGTGATGGATGAAATCCGTCAGGCCGGCAACATCATTCTCTTCATTGATGAGCTTCATACGCTGATCGGGGCTGGTGGGGCAGAAGGTGCGATTGATGCATCCAATATCCTGAAGCCGTCCCTTGCACGTGGAGAGCTCCAGTGTATCGGTGCCACAACACTTGATGAGTACCGTAAATATATCGAAAAAGATGCAGCGCTTGAGCGCCGTTTCCAGCCGATTCAGGTTGATGAGCCAACAGCGGAAGAATCTGTACTGATCTTAAAAGGACTGCGTGACCGCTATGAAGCGCACCACCGCGTATCGATTACCGATGCAGCGATTGAAGCAGCAGTTAAAATGTCAGACCGCTACATCTCAGACCGTTTCCTTCCGGATAAAGCGATTGATCTAATCGATGAAGCCGGATCAAAGGTTCGTCTTCGTTCTTATACAACGCCTCCAAACCTGAAGGAACTTGAAGCAAAGCTTGAGGGTATCCGTAAGGAAAAGGATGCTGCGGTGCAGAGCCAGGAATTTGAAAAGGCAGCTTCTCTTCGTGATTCTGAACAGAAAACGAAGGAAAAGCTGGAAGAAACGAAAAAGGAATGGAAAGAAAAGCAGGGTCAGGAAAATACCGAAGTGACGGTTGAGGATATTGCACATGTTGTATCCACATGGACAGGAATTCCGGTATCGCGTCTGGCAGAAACAGAGACACAGAAACTTCTGAACCTTGAAGAAACGCTTCATGGCCGTGTAATCGGACAGAAGGATGCTGTGACAGCCATTTCAAAAGCCGTACGTCGTGCACGTGCCGGTCTGAAGGATCCGAAGCGTCCGATCGGTTCATTCATTTTCCTCGGACCAACAGGAGTCGGTAAAACGGAGCTTGCTAGAGCACTAGCTGAATCCATGTTCGGTGATGAGGATGCGATGATCCGGATCGATATGTCTGAGTACATGGAAAAGCACTCGACATCCCGTCTGGTCGGTTCACCTCCAGGCTATGTCGGTTATGAAGAAGGCGGTCAGCTGACAGAAAAGGTTCGCCGTAAGCCTTACTCGGTTGTGCTGCTTGATGAAATTGAAAAAGCACACCCGGATGTCTTCAACATTCTTCTGCAGGTGCTTGAAGATGGACGCCTGACAGACTCTAAAGGACGCACAGTTGATTTCCGCAATGTGGTGCTGATCATGACATCCAACGTTGGGGCCAGCGCGCTGAAGCAGAATAAGCACGTCGGCTTCGCTGTGCAGGATTCCAACCAGGATTACAAGGATATGAAAGGCAAGGTGCTGGAGGAATTAAAGCGTGCCTTCCGTCCTGAATTCTTAAACCGTATTGATGAAACAATCGTCTTCCACTCTCTTGAAAAAGAGCATTTGAAAGAAATCGTTTCGTTAATGGCAGAAGAGCTTGTGAAGCGTCTGAAGGAGCAGGATATTACGCTATCCATCACGGAAGAGGCGAAGAGCAAAATTGCCGATGAAGGATTTGATCCTGAATACGGTGCGCGTCCATTGCGCAGAGCCATTCAGAAACAAATTGAAGATCGTCTCTCTGAAGAACTGTTAAAAGGAAACGTACTTCAGGGTTACACAGTTGAAATTGATTATAAGGACGGCGAATTTACGGTTAACCGTAAAGAAGAAGCAGACGTTACGTCGTAAGCAATCGTCAGAAGGTGCACGTGTTAAGGAAAAAGGCACGTGCACCTTTTTTCATCGTTAGGAGGCAGCAGTTAAGTGGCTAAGAAAAAAACAAAGTTTATGTGTGAATCCTGTGGCTATGAGTCAGCGAAATGGATGGGTAAGTGTCCGGGCTGCGGAGAGTGGAACACGATGGTCGAGGATATCACCATTACCGGCAAACAGCCCCGCAAATCCTTTACCCATACACCCGAAGGAACCCAGTCCAAGGCAACTCCACTCGTTAAGATAGAAACCCAGGATGAAACGCGTGTCAAAACGATGATGCCGGAATTAAACCGTGTGCTCGGCGGAGGCGTTGTACCGGGCTCAATGGTCTTAATCGGAGGGGACCCGGGGATCGGGAAATCGACCCTTCTGCTTCAGGTATCGTCCCAGCTGGCAGAAACGAAAAATAAAGTGCTTTATATTTCCGGTGAGGAGTCAGTCAAGCAGACGAAAATGCGGGCAGACCGTCTTGGCGTTACGTCAGAGGAGCTTTTAATCTACGCTGAAACGAACCTTGAATCAATCGCTCATTCCATCGAACAGGTCGCACCGCAGTTTGTTATTATCGATTCTATTCAGACAGTCTATCATCCTGAAGTGACCTCTGCGCCGGGAAGTGTGACGCAGGTTCGTGAATGTACAGCGGAACTGATGAGAATTGCAAAGACGAAAAACGTAGCGATTTTCATAGTGGGCCATGTTACAAAGGAAGGCTCTATTGCCGGTCCGCGAATTTTAGAGCATATGGTGGATACTGTTCTGTATTTTGAAGGGGAACGGCATCATACGTACCGGATTCTGCGGGCCGTTAAAAACCGTTTTGGCTCTACGAATGAAATGGGGATCTTTGAGATGAGGGAAGCAGGTCTGCAGGAGGTAGCCAACCCGTCTGAAATTTTCCTTGAGGAGCGTTCGCAGGGAGCGGCCGGTTCCACGGTTGTGGCTTCCATGGAAGGAACCCGTCCGGTGCTCGTTGAAATTCAGGCGCTTGTGACGCCAACGAGCTTCAATAATCCACGAAGAATGGCCACCGGCATTGATCAGAGCCGTGTGTCGCTTTTGATGGCTGTCCTTGAAAAGCGGGTCGGGCTTATGCTGCAGACGCAGGATGCCTATTTAAAAGTAGCAGGTGGCGTGAAGCTGGATGAGCCTGCTGTTGATTTAGCCGTGCTTGTCAGCATCGCGTCAAGCTACCGTGATGAGCCGCCAAAGCCGTTTGACTGTATCATCGGCGAGGTTGGCTTAACCGGTGAGGTGCGGCGCGTGTCGCGGATTGAGCAGCGTGTGCAGGAGGCGGCAAAGCTCGGCTTTAAGCGCGCGATTATTCCGGAAAACAATATCGGTGGATGGACATTCCCTGAAGGTATTGAAGTCATAGGGGTGACCAATGTAGGGGAAGCCTTAAAGAAAACATTGGAGGGATAGGCGATGGAGGAGAGAAAGCGCAAGCGGCCGTCGGCAGATATTATTCAGCTCGTGGCACCGGGTACTCCTTTTCGGGAGGGGATCGATAACGTACTACGTGCAGGTACCGGCGGGTTAATTGTTGTCGGATGCAATGATAAAATGAAGCCGCTTGTAGACGGAGGATTTCAGATCCAGTGTCCTTTCTCTCCAACCTATCTGTATGAGCTGGCGAAAATGGACGGGGCGATTATTTTAAATGAGTCCGGCAGTAAAATCCTGATCGCCAATGCGCAGCTGAATCCGAATCCATCCATTTCTTCCTCTGAAACGGGGATGAGGCACCGGACAGCAGAGCGTGTGGCGCGGGAAACAGATTCACTTGTCATCGCGATTTCACAAAGGCGGAATGTGATTACGCTTTACAAAGGAACGTACCGCTATGCACTGAAGGAAATCGCCGTCATTCTCGCAAAAGCCAACCAGGCACTGCAGACGATGGAGAAATACCGCTCTGTACTGGATCAAAGCCTTTCCCATCTGACGCTGCTTGAATACGAAGAAGCGTCTACCTTTAATGACGTACTGCTCGTATTGCACCGGTTTGAAATGGTCATCCGAATTAAGAATGAACTGCTTCTTTACTTAAATGAGCTTGGTTCAGAAGGCCGTCTTGTCCGACTGCAGCTACATGAGCTGCTCACAGACCTGGAGAAGGAAGCACGTATGGTCATCAGAG
Source organism: Jeotgalibacillus aurantiacus (assembly GCF_020595125.1). NCBI lineage: Bacteria > Bacillati > Bacillota > Bacilli > Caryophanales > Caryophanaceae > Jeotgalibacillus > Jeotgalibacillus aurantiacus. The sequence continues at coordinate 67,860 of NZ_JACNMS010000008.1, read as the reverse complement.
ACTATTCAAAAGAGCGGATTGTAAAATATCACGACCTTCTTGATGATTTTGAAAATATGGTGTCATCTGAAGTGCTCGATGATGACGTGCTGATGAATTTGCTCGGTCATGCCCCTAATGTTCCGCTTGAGGATCTGGTGGAGCCAAGAGGTTATCGTGTGCTGAATAAAATTCCGAGGCTGCCCGTCATGATCATCGAAAATCTCGTCAATCATTTTGGTCATTTGCCAAAAATGCTGAAGGCAACGGTAGAAGAACTCGACCGTGTGGATGGAATTGGAGAAATCCGGGCAAAAAAAATTAAGGAAGGGTTACGATCGGTTAAAGATCAATCATTGGCAGACCACTGATTGGGATTATGTGGATTGTGACAAATTTACATCTGTGATATGATGTTACGTTTGTGTTTAAATTGACTTGCGATTCTAAACCATGCTAATCTTTTCACAAGCACTACAGGTGCTAAAAAATCACCAGGGAGGTGAAGGAATGTTAAAACGAATTATTCAGGTTTGCTTTCTGATTGTCGGCGGAACACTGGGCATCTTTTTACTTCCAGAATTAGTTCTTATTCCTTTTAATTTAGATTATGCATTCATAAACAATGCCTACGTCACTGCCATTTTAGGAGCGATTATTTTTTATGCGGCAACATTCTGGGCCATTAAGTATGTGGTTAACTTTATTAAATGGGCGGAGGATTCACTTGTTAAAGCACCGGTAACAGACCTTCTGTTTGGCGCACTGGGACTGATCATCGGGTTAATTACAGCGTTCCTGATCGGGGTTGCGGTTAATGATATTGAAATTCCGATTTTTAATACGGTGATTCCGATCCTGTTAACGCTGATTCTCGGTTACCTTGGTTTTCAGGTCGGCTTTACAAAAAGGGACGAGCTGGTTCAGCTGTTTTCACGCAATCCCTCGCATGGGAAAAAGGCTGATCAGGGTGAAGCGGCAACAAGTGAAGTTCCCGCTTCCAAGCACCACAAAATTCTGGATACGAGCGTCATCATTGACGGCCGGATCGCGGATATTTGCCAGACGGGATTCCTTGATGGTGAGATCGTCATTCCTCAGTTTGTGCTTGGCGAACTGCAGCATATCGCAGACTCATCAGATGCATTGAAGCGAAACCGTGGCCGTCGCGGACTGGATATTCTGAAGAGAATTCAAAAAGACATTCCGATAAAAGTAACGATTTATGAAGGTGACTTTGAGGATATTCAGGAAGTCGACAGCAAACTTGTGAAGCTCGCAAAAGTGCTGAACGGGATTGTCGTAACAAACGATTTTAATTTAAATAAAGTATGTGACCTGCAGGGTGTGCAGGTGCTCAACATTAATGACCTTGCCAATGCGGTCAAGCCGGTCGTGCTGCCGGGTGAGGAAATGCTCGTCCAGATGATCAAGGACGGGAAGGAACAAAACCAGGGGATTGCGTATCTCGACGATGGCACGATGATCGTCGTGGAAGACGGCAAGAACTTTATCGGCAAAAACATCACAGTCATTGTGACCAGCGTCCTTCAGACATCGGCTGGCCGGATGATTTTTGCCAAACCGAAGTCATACGGTAAGGAAAAGGCGTTATAAAAGGAGAACATCATGAAATATGAAGTGGTCATTCCGGCAGCGGGTCAGGGAAAGCGGATGGGAGCAGACCGTAACAAGCTGCTCCTGACGGTAAAAGAAGTACCGGTTATTATTCACACATTGCGTGTCTTTGAAGCGGATGAAGCATGTGACGGGATTCTGCTTGCGATTCACCCTGATGATCGTAAAGAACTGACCAGGCTGCTTGCGGAATATAACATGACAAAAGTAAAAGCAATGGTTCCTGGCGGTAAGGAACGTCAGAACAGCGTATATGAAGCGCTGAAGCAGGCGGAAGCAGACATCGTGATGATTCACGATGGCGCACGTCCATTTATTAAAAAAGAAACGATTCATGCACTTGCCAAAGAAGCACAAGTTTCAGACGGTGCGATTGCTGCAGTACCGGTAAAGGATACGATTAAAAAAGTGATGGGTGGAACTGTTACGGAAACAGTGGAACGCGCAAGCCTGTGGTCTGTTCAGACACCGCAGGCTTTTCGCCTTGATCTTATTTTACAGGCACACAAAGCCGCTGAAGAAGAAGGCTTTACCGGAACGGATGACGCCTCACTTGTTGAAAAAATGGGCGGAAAAGTGACGGTTATTGAATCAGATTATGATAATATAAAGCTGACAACAAAAGAGGACCTATTATTTGCAGAGGCGATTCTTACGAAAATGGCTTCTGTACGTAACGAATAGAGAGGAGCAACACCTATGGTTCGTATTGGACAGGGCTATGATGTTCACCAGCTGACGGAAGGTCGTCCGCTGATCATCGGGGGAATCGAGATCCCGCATGAAAAGGGACTGCTCGGTCACTCAGATGCTGACGTGCTGCTGCACGTTGTGGCAGATGCGGCACTCGGTGCGATTGGCGAAGGGGATATCGGCCGTCATTTTCCGGATACAGACCCGGCGTTTGAAGGAGCGGATTCCAAAAAGCTGCTTCAGCACGTATGGGGAATCGTGAAGGAAAAGGGCTATTCACTCGGAAACATTGATTGTACGATTATTGCACAAAAGCCAAAGATGGCGCCGCACATCAGTGATATGAGAGCGGTCATTGCATCTCTATTAGAAGCTGATGAGAGCCAGGTCAATGTAAAGGCAACGACAACCGAAAAGCTCGGATTTGAAGGACGCGAAGAAGGCATCGCCGCACAGGCTGTCATTCTTCTTCAAAAACTATAAACCCATTTTCAGGAGGACAACGTTATGTCTACACCAATTCGCGTGCGTTATGCACCAAGTCCAACAGGATATTTACATATAGGGAATGCCCGTGCAGCCCTATTTAATTATTTGTTTGCAAGAAGCCAGGGCGGAACATTTATCATCCGCGTGGAAGATACAGATACAAAGCGTAACATCGAAGGCGGAGAGCAGTCTCAGCTTGATTATTTAAAGTGGCTCGGTATTGACTGGGATGAAAGCATCGATGTTGGCGGAGATTACGGTCCATACCGTCAGTCAGAGCGTAATGATCTTTATAAAAAGCATTACGATGAGCTGCTTGAAAAAGGTCTAGCTTACAAGTGCTACTGTACATCAGAAGAGCTTGAGGCAGAGCGCGAAGCACAAAGTGCCCGCGGCGAAATGCCACGCTACAGCGGGAAGTGCCGTAACCTGACGGATGAAGAGCGAGCAGCGCTTGAAGCAGAAGGGCGTGAGCCAAGCATCCGCTTTATCGTGCCTCAGGGTAAAACGTATACGTTCAACGATATTGTAAAAGAAGACGTTTCGTTTGAAAGTGACGGTATCGGCGACTTTGTCATCGTGAAAAAAGACGGTATTCCAACGTACAACTTTGCGGTTGTAGTAGATGATCATTATATGGAGATTTCACACGTGCTTCGTGGAGATGACCACATTTCCAATACACCAAAGCAGATGATGATTTATGAAGCGTTTGGCTGGGAGCTTCCAAAGTTCGGTCATACAACACTGATCGTCAATGAAGAGCGTAAAAAGCTGAGCAAGCGCGATGGCTCTATTATTCAGTTCATTGAGCAGTATAAGGATCTGGGCTATCAGCCGCAGGCATTGTTCAACTTTATTGCGCTGCTTGGCTGGTCGCCAAAAGGGGAAGAGGAAATCTTCTCGAAGCAGGAGCTTATCGATATTTTTGATGCGGACCGTCTGTCGAAATCACCGGCCGTATTTGATACGAAAAAGCTTGAGTGGATGAATAACCAGTATATGAAGACACTTGACCTTGATACGGTTGTGGCGCTGTCTGTTCCGCATTTAGAGGAAGCGGGAAGAATTCCGAAGGACCGCACGCCGGAGCAGGAGCAGTGGGTGCGGAATTTAGTTGCCCTTTACCAGGAGCAGATGAGCTACGGTGCTGAAATTGTCGGATTATCTGAGCTGTTCTTTAAAGATGAGATTGAATATGATGAAGAGGCAAGTGCTGTGATTGCAGAAGAGCAGGTGCCTGAGGTGATGGCTTCCTTTATCGGGCAGCTTGAGGCGCTAGAGGCGTTTGAGGCAGATCAGATCAAGAAAGCGATCAAAGCCGTTCAAAAAGAAACGGGTCATAAAGGCAAAAAGCTCTTTATGCCGATTCGTGTCGCAGTGACAGGACAGACGCATGGTCCTGAATTGCCGAATGCAATCGAAGTATTAGGAAAAGAAAAAGTCATTGCACGATTAAGCAAGCTGACTAATTAACATTTCGAAAAGAATAGTATATAGTATGTCTATAGAACGCAAATCAACGATTGACGATACATGAAAGCTTTGATAGGGAGAAGTAGGAAAAGTGATGCCGATAAGAGAGAACCGTCACCGGCTGAGAGCGGTTTGGGCTGATCCTTTTCTGAAATGCACCCTTGAGTCTTTTGCCGAAGAGCGATTGTAGGCATAAGCGGTTCCAGGCCGTTATCCTGTTGAGGTGGGGAGCAGTGTGTTACATTGCTTCAAACAGAGTGGAACCGCGCAAAAAAGCGTCTCTGTCATATGACAGAGACGCTTTTTCTATTTTAAAACAGTAAATTCATATGTGTTCAGTCGGAATTATAGCGGAAATTGTGTAAAATGAGAGGAGTGAACGAGATGTTTAAGCGGATAAAAGAAGATGTCGACACCGTTTTTGATCAGGATCCCGCTGCCCGTTCAGCATTAGAAATTATCTTAACGTACTCCGGACTGCATGCGATCTGGGCTTACCGGATTGCCCATGTCTTTTATAAGCGAAAAATGTTTTTTATTGCCCGGGCAATATCGCAGCTTGCAAGAGCGATGACCGGTATAGAAATCCACCCTGCTGCGAAAATTGGCAGACGTTTTTTTATCGATCACGGAGTTGGTGTGGTCATTGGGGAAACATGTGAAATCGGCAATAACGTGACGGTTTTCCAAGGCGTAACACTCGGTGGAACAGGGAAAGAGAAAGGGAAACGTCATCCGACGCTTGAGGACAATGTGCTGATTGCCACAGGCGCAAAGGTGCTTGGTTCCATCGTAATCGGTCAGAACTCCAAGGTTGGAGCGGGTTCAGTTGTCTTAAATGACGTGCCGGCCAATTCCACTGTTGTCGGCATTCCGGGTAAAGTCGTGGTGCGCGATGGGAAAAAGGTGCGCCGCGATCTGGATCATCAGGATATGCCGGATCCGATCTGGGACCGCATCCGCACGCTCGAAACAGAGCTTGCATTTGTGAAAGAACAATTGAAAAAGGAACGGGAAAGGAGCTCGCAATTATGAGCATTCAATTATATAACACTGTCACAAGGCAGAAGGAAGTATTTAAACCGCTTGAAGAGGGGAAGGTCTCCATGTATGTGTGCGGACCGACCGTTTATAACTATATTCATATTGGAAACGCCCGTCCTGCGATCGTATTTGATACGGTACGCCGTCACCTTGAATACCGGGGCTATGATGTGAACTTCGTCTCGAATTTTACTGATGTAGACGATAAACTGATCCGTGCAGCCAAAGAGCTTGGTGAAGAGGTGCCTGTCATTGCCGACCGGTTTATTGAAGCTTATTTTGAGGATGTAGGTGCGCTTGGCTGCCAGCGTGGAACAGCTCATCCGCGTGTGACGGAAAACATTGATCTAATCATTGAATTTATTGAGTCATTAATTGATAAAGGTTTTGCGTATGAGTCAGGCGGAGATGTGTATTACCGCACGCGTAAGTTTGACGGCTACGGAAAGCTGTCTCATCAGTCCATTGATGAGCTTCAGATCGGCGCGCGTATCGAGTCAGATGAGCGCAAAGAGGATGAGCTTGACTTTGTCTTATGGAAAGCAGCAAAAGAAGGCGAAATTTCCTGGGAAAGTCCGTGGGGAGAAGGTCGTCCGGGCTGGCACATCGAATGCTCGGCAATGGCGCGCAAATACCTTGGCGATACGATTGATATTCATGCAGGTGGACAGGATTTAGCCTTCCCGCACCATGAAAATGAAATCGCCCAGTCAGAAGCATTGACCGGTAAAACCTTCGCAAATTACTGGATGCATAACGGGTATATTAATATCGATAACGAGAAAATGTCGAAATCACTCGGCAACTTTGTTCTCGTTCATGACATTTTAAAAGAAGTGGATCCACAGGTGCTGCGTTTCTTCATGCTGTCGGTTCACTACCGCCATCCGATCAACTATAACAAAGAGTTGCTGGATGCGGCAGGAGCTGGTCTTGAGCGAATCCGTACCTCTTACGAAAACCTGCTGCACCGCCGTGAATCCAGTGCCGGTCTGACAGAAGATGACCAGAAGTGGCTGGATGCAACGGCTGAACAGAAAGAAGCGTTTGTCAAAGCGATGGATGATGATTTCAATACAGCCAATGCCATCTCTGTGTTGTTTGACCTGTCACGTCAGGCGAATCTTTACCTGCGTGAGAAAAATACATCAACAGACGTCATCGATGCCTTTACAAAAGCGTTTGATGAGCTGGCAGGTGTGCTTGGCTTCACGATGGAGCAGGAAAAAGACATGCTTGATTCAGATATTGATGCCCTTATTCAGCAGCGCGAAGAAGCACGAAAAGCGCGTGACTTTGCGACAGCAGACGCGATTCGTGACCAGCTGAAGGACATGAACATTATTTTAGAAGATACAAAACAGGGTATCCGCTGGAGAAGAGGGTAAGAAATGGCGGATTATACATTAGACCCGAAACAAATCAATGCACTGGCGCTCGCCTATATGGGCGACGCCGTGTATGAACAGAAGGTCCGTCACCACCTGTTAGTAAGCGGGACGGTCAGACCGAACCAGCTTCAGCGCGAGGGTATTCGCTATGTGTCAGCAAAAGCGCAGGCGAAAATCCTGCACCATATGTTCGCTGAAGAGCGGTTTACAGAGGAGGAAATGGCCGTGATCCGAAGGGGTCGCAATGCCAAGTCCGGCTCTGTGCCGAAAAATACAGATGTGACAACGTACCGGTACAGCACAGCGTTTGAAGCGCTGATCGGTTATTTATATTTAACAGAGCAGCAGGAGCGGTTAATCGGCATCATTGATGAGTCGATTGCGTTCATCATGGAAGAGCAGAAAGGAGCAGGGCAATGAGCGAAGAATTTATCGGCGGGAAAAACCCCGTACTGGAGGCACTGAGATCCGGCAGGGAAATTAATAAAATCTGGATCGGGGAAGGCTCACAAAAGGGACAGATGCAGCAGGTCATCCAGCTGGCAAAGGAAGCGAATGTACTTGTTCAGTTTGTACCGAAAAAGAAAATTGATCAGCTGATGGATGGACAGCATCAGGGGGTTGTCGCTTCGATTGCAGCTTACGAGTATGCGGAAATGGACGATATTTTTAACAAAGCGGCAGCTAAAAACGAAGATCCGTTTATCCTGATCCTGGACGAGCTTGAGGATCCGCACAATCTTGGTTCGATCATGCGGACAGCGGATGCATCGGGCGTTCACGGCATTATTATTCCAAAGCGCCGGGCAGTCGGTCTGACCGCAACCGTCGCGAAGGCTTCAACGGGTGCGATTGAACACGTACCGGTTGTGCGTGTGACCAACCTTTCCCGAACGGTGGACGAGTTGAAGGACCGTGGTGTCTGGGTGGCCGGGACTGACGCGAAAGGCAGTGAGGATTACCGCCGCTTTGATGGGACGATGCCGCTTGGGTTAATTATTGGAAGTGAAGGGAAAGGCATGAGCCGTATTTTACGGGAAAAATGCGATTTTCTGATTCATCTGCCAATGGTTGGACATGTGACGTCGCTCAATGCCTCTGTTGCAGCAAGCCTTTTAATGTATGAGGTCTACAGACGCCGTCACCCGCTGGAAGGATGATCAGCGATGCGAAATGTACTGCTCGTAGACGGCTATAACATCATCGGTGCATGGCCCGAGCTCGTGGAGTTAAAGCTCCGCGACCTTGGGGCGGCGCGTGACCGCCTGATCGAACTCATGGCGGAATATCAGGGCTATACCGGACACCGCGTCATCATCGTATTTGATGCGCAGTTTGTCGAAGGTATGTCGAAGAAAATGTTTAACTACCGAGTAGAAATTGTTTTTACCCGAAAAAACGAAACAGCAGATGAGCGGATTGAAAAGCTCGCCATTGAACTGAATGATATTAAAACCCAGGTGATTGTAGCCACAAGCGATTATACAGAGCAATGGGCGATCTTCGGTCAAGGAGCACTCCGGAAGTCAGCGAGAGAACTTTTAATTGAGATGAAACAAATCGAAAAAAAAATTTCCAAGCGGATCGAACGAAATCAGTCTGAGCGCCCGGTATCAAAGATTCCATTGTCCGACGAAGTCGCCGAAATATTCGAAAAATGGAGACGCGGCGATAAATGAACGGTTGACGTTAAAAAATTCTGTAAAGTATAATATTTCTATCTATTTGTTTCGTACAGTCGGGGGGATCCATTTGAACGCATACAATCAGGCATCAACGGATCGGGAATTATTTCACGGAATGGAAGACGATGTGATACTTGAACTGATTCAGAACGGAAACAGTGAAGCACTGGATTTTTTAATTAACAAGTACCGTCATTTTGTCAGAGTGAAGGCGCGCTCCTACTTTTTAATCGGGGCAGACAAAGAAGACATCATCCAGGAAGGCATGATTGGTCTTTATAAGGCGATTCGTGATTACAAGGAAGAAAAACTGACCTCTTTCAAAGCGTTTGCTGAGCTTTGTATTACCCGTCAGATCATCACTGCAATTAAAACCGCTACCCGCCAAAAGCACATCCCGCTTAATTCTTACGTATCACTTGATAAACCGATTTATGATGAGGAATCTGACCGTACGCTGATGGATGTCATTTCAACAGCCAGGCCGACAGATCCGGAGGCGCTCGTCATTCACAGGGAAGAATTCAGCAAGATTGAAGGTAAAGTAGCTGAGCTTCTGAGTGATCTGGAACGTCAGGTGTTATCCCTTTACCTTGACGGGCAATCGTATCAGGAAATCTCGGAAGAACTGGATCGTCATGTAAAATCTATCGATAATGCCCTGCAGCGTGTCAAACGCAAGCTGGAGCGCTATCTTGAGGCGCGCGAATTGACTTTTTAACGGTTGGCGTGTATTGACATCAAACAGATGGAGTGTTATTTTTTAAAGGATGTATGTCCCTAAAAAGGAATGAACATGGTGAGTAAAAAACTGATTCTTGCTTGCAGTGCCTGCGGATCACGGAACTACTCCGTTCCAAAGGGCGCAGATAAGCAGTCTGATAGATTAGAAGTCAAGAAATTTTGCCGTTACTGTAATGCTCATACACCTCACAAACAGACGGTGTAGGCTGAGCCGATCCTGTAACACGGATCACTGAAATAACACTGGTTGGAGGGTACGTCATCATGGGTAAAATCAGCAACTTCTTCAAAAATGTTGCTTCCGAAATGCGTAAGGTCAGCTGGCCCCGCCGCAAGGAGCTTACTCGTTACACGATTACGGTTTTAAGTACCGTAGTATTTGTCGCTGTTTTCTTTGCGATTATCGACTTTGGCATCGATGCGATTATTAACTGGATCCTGTAGGTTCTTGTAAACCTTCGCACCACCTGCTAATATCGTGTACAATAGAGACAGACATGCAAAAGCCCGTTTAACGGGTTTTTTCATTGGGCAAAAATCGATGGTCTGTTTTACAGAAAATCCATTAACGAAACATACATGCATAAAGCAGCCAAAACAATAACAGAATGGAGGAAAACATACGGTGGAGAAAAATTGGTACGTGGTTCACACTTATTCCGGCTATGAGAATAAAGTGAAAATGAATCTTGAAAAGCGTGTTGAATCAATGGGCATGCAGGACAAAATCTTCCGCGTTGTCATTCCTGAAGAGGAAGAAACCGAGATTAAAGATGGTAAGGCAAAAACAGTCAAGCGTAAAACATTCCCTGGTTATGTACTTGTGGAAATCGTGATGACAGATGATTCATGGTATGTCGTCCGTAACACACCAGGCGTAACAGGATTCGTCGGATCATCAGGCGGCGGCGCAAAGCCGACACCACTATTGCCGGAAGAAGTAACACAACTTCTGAAGCAAATGGGTATGCAGGAGAAAACCATTGAGGTGGACTTCGAGCTTGGTGAAAACGTCACAGTAAACGAAGGTCCATTCGCAAACTTTGCCGGTGTCATTGAGGATATTGACACAGACAAAGGCAAGGTCAAAGTACTCGTAAACATGTTCGGCCGCGAAACACCGGTAGAACTCGAATTCACACAAATTACAAAATTATAAGACGTTCTGATTCTCCAGTGTAAATACTTTTGATATTTCGGGTCTTTTTGATTGCTAAGTAATCCTTAAGAAGAAACCCATCAAAAGTGCCAGGTCATTCCGCAGACTCCTGCGGCAGAGAAGCGACAGGTGAGACAGCGTAAGCGCAAAGCGCTAGCTGGCTCACCGCGCGGCCATAGAAAAGCGGAGGCGACTCGTCCAGCCCCGACAAGCATAAGGCGAAGATGAAAAGAGGGCTGCCTTTTGCCCTCGTTCAGCTTTGACTTATGACCTCGAGGGGCTAGTCGTCGCAGCTAGACATCGGAAAGCGGAGGAATGACCTGGCACGTTTTATCGCGTACAAGACCGATTCCAACGTATTTTCCCGCAATGGAGTAAAATTGTAAAAATATAAAAAGAACATCTTGAATTATAATTCGAAAGATGATAACATCTTTTAAGTCAGTATGTCTCAATAGAGAGACTGAACTAACATTTTCAATTCTTTATATAAAAGAATCAAGTGGGAGGGCAAAAACAGAAGCCCTATTACCACATCACGGACTTAAGGAGGTGTGTCTCGTGGCTAAAAAAGTAATCAAAATGGTTAAGCTTCAAATCCCGGCTGGGAAAGCGAATCCAGCTCCACCGGTAGGTCCTGCACTAGGTCAGGCAGGTGTGAACATCATGGGATTCTGTAAGGAATTCAATGCTCGTACAGCTGATCAGGCTGGACTGATTATTCCTGTAGAAATCACGGTTTTTGAAGACCGTTCATTTACATTCATCACTAAAACTCCGCCGGCTGCAGTTCTTCTGAAGAAAGCAGCAGGAATCGAGTCTGGTTCTGGTGAACCAAACCGCAACAAAGTAGCGACTGTCAAGCGTGACAAGGTACGTGAAATCGCGGAAACAAAAATGCCTGATCTTAACGCAGCTGATGTTGAAGCAGCAATGCGTATGGTTGAAGGTACGGCTCGAAGCATGGGAATTACGATTGAAGACTAATTGATGGTTGTCTTGGACGAGGTTGCGAAGCTGAAAAGGATTTTTCACTCGCAACCTTTATTCGTGGGAGGTTATTCCGCTAAAACCACATAAGGAGGAACTTATAAAATGGCTAAGAAAAGCAAAAAGTATCAAGAAGCTGCTAAGCTTGTTGACCGTTCAACAAACTATGCAATCAACGAAGCAATCGAGCTTGCTCAAAAGACAAGCACGGTGAAATTCGACGCAACAGTAGAGGCTGCATTCCGTCTTGGAATCGACACTCGTAAAAACGACCAGCAGATCCGTGGAGCAGTTGTGCTTCCAAACGGAACTGGTAAAACGCAAAGCGTTCTTGTTTTCGCTAAAGGCGAAAAAGCAAAAGAAGCTGAAGCGGCTGGCGCAGACTACGTAGGAGACAGCGAGCTTGTTCAAAAGATCCAGGGCGGCTGGTTTGACTTCGACGTAATCGTAGCAACACCTGACATGATGGGTGAAGTTGGTAAGCTTGGACGTGTCCTTGGACCAAAAGGCCTTATGCCAAACCCTAAGACAGGTACTGTAACATTTGATGTTCAGAAGGCTGTTAATGAAATCAAGGCTGGTAAAGTTGAATACCGCGCTGAAAAGTCTGGTATCATTCACGTACCAATCGGTAAAGTTTCATTCGACGCTGAGAAGCTTGTTGAAAACTTCAACACAATCTTTGATGTAATCCAGAAGGCTAAGCCTGCTGCAGCAAAAGGAACTTACATGAAGTCTGTTGCTGTAACAACAACTATGGGTCCTGGAATCAAAGTTGATCCATCTTCTGTAACAGTAAAATAATTAACAATAGATATTGACACAGCATTTCACCATCTGTTATGATGTTGTCTGTTGTGAAATTATATAACCATTTGTACCGTAGACAGCAGGTGTCTCAGACTTAATTTCCTGCCGAGGTCATGACGAATAAAAGATTTTTCTTTTACTTTGAAATGATACGCCTCTATGTCTACTTTCCGGCATAGAGGCTTTTTATTATGATCGGACGGTATGAATGACGCTCCAGCAAATACTACAGGAGGTGTTAGGATGAGCAGTGTGATCGAGCAAAAGAAACAGCTTGTGACAGAAATTCAAGAGAAATTCCAAACAAGCGCATCATCAGTAATCGTAGACTATCGCGGTCTTTCAGTTGCTGAAGTAACTGAGCTTCGTAAGCAACTTCGTGAAGCAGGCGTTGAGTTCAAGGTTTACAAAAACTCTATGACTCGCCGTGCGGCTGAAGCTGCTGGCCTTGAAGGTCTTTCTGAAAGCCTTACAGGTCCTAACGCAATCGCATTTTCTGCTGAAGATGTTGTTGCGCCAGCGAAGATTCTTAACAACTTTGCGAAAGACCACGAAGCACTTGAGTTAAAAGCGGGTGTGATCGAAGGAAACGTAGCGTCACTTGAACAAGTGAAAGCTCTTGCGGACCTTCCGTCACGCGAAGGCCTACTTTCTATGCTACTCAGCGTACTTCAGGCGCCAATGCGCGGATTCGCAGTTGCAACAAAAGCTGTTGCAGACCAAAAAGAAGAGCAGGGCGCTTAATAGCAGCCTGCTAGCTGGATAACTTTTATCCAACCAAACTAAACCAAAACATTCCATAAGGAGGAACTATATCATGACTAAAGAACAAATGATCGAAGCAATCAAAGAAATGACAGTTCTTGAACTTAACGACCTTGTAAAAGCAATCGAAGAAGAATTCGGTGTATCTGCTGCTGCTCCTGTAGCTGTAGCTGGTGCTGCTGGTGGCGAAGCTGCTGCTGAGCAAACTGAATTTGACGTTGTTCTTACTGAAGCTGGTGCTCAGAAGATCAAGGTTATCAAAGTGGTTCGTGAAATCACTGGTCTTGGCCTGAAAGAAGCGAAGGAAATGGTAGACAACACGCCTAAAGCTGTTAAAGAAGGCGCTTCTAAAGAAGAGGCTGAAGAAATCAAAGCTAAGCTTGAAGAAGTTGGAGCTGGCGTAGAAGTTAAGTAATAGTTTTTTGTCGAAAAAGCTCGCTTGAATTAGCGGGCTTTTTTTATAGAAAAGAACGACAACACCCGGGCAGATAAAGCCCTTTTTTTATCTCCGGTGTTTGTGTCAGAAGAAAATGGGTTGAGGTGATTCAGAATGGCGGATCATTATTATTCCAAAAAACCCGGGGTGGAAAGCAAGCCGCAGTGGTGGGATTTCACCCTAAGAGGTCATAAGCTGAAGTTTAAAACAGATCAGGGTGTTTTTTCGAAGAGTGAAGTAGACTTTGGATCGCGTGTCCTGATTGAAGCGTTCCGTGAGCCGGAGATTGCAGGAGATATTCTCGACGTCGGCTGCGGGTACGGTCCAATCGGATTATCAATCGCCAAAAGTTTTCCGGAAAGAAGCGTTCAAATGGTCGATGTCAATGACCGTGCAATGCAGCTTGCCCGTGAGAATGCTCGGCACAACGGCGTCCATTCTGTAAAAGTGTACGAGAGTGACTGTCTGGATCAGGTTGATGACACCGGTTTTGCGGCAATCCTGACCAATCCGCCAATCCGTGCCGGAAAGCAGACTGTTCATAAAATCTTTGAGCAGAGTGCAGAAAAGCTGGCGGCCGGAGGAGAACTCTGGGTTGTCATCCAGAAGAAGCAAGGGGCACCATCCGCCTTACAGAAACTTGAGTCTCTTTTTGATGAAGTGGAGACGGTTGATAAGCAAAAAGGTTATTTCATCTTCTGTGCGAAAAAGCATTGACCCGGTTTTGGGCTTGTGATAGTATTATATGATGTACAAATATTATCATCAGTAAGTATGTCCATTTGTATAAATGGATTGTTTTTTGGCAAAAATGGTTTGAATAAAGATTTATAGAATAGAAAATGTGGACCTTTCCCGTTTTCTATTTGTCTTTGTCCGTTTCTTTTTAAATAAAGGAAACGCACACTAAAACGCTTGATTTGAGGGGTGAATCAGTTGACAGGTCAACTAGTTCAGTATGGACGACACCGCCAGCGCAGAAGTTTTGCGCGAATCAGTGAGGTACTTGAGTTACCGAACCTGATTGAAATTCAGACAGCTTCTTACGACTGGTTTTTAGAAGAAGGTCTTCGTGAAATGTTCCGCGATATTTCGCCAATCGAAGATTTCACAGGAAACTTGTCACTTGAGTTTATTGACTACAGCCTTGGTGAGCCGAAATATTCGGTAGATGAGTCGAAAGAGCGTGACGTAACGTATTCCGCTCCACTTCGTGTGAAGGTTCGTCTATTAAATAAAGAAACCGGCGAAGTAAAAGACCAGGATGTATTTATGGGTGACTTCCCGCTGATGACAGAAACAGGAACGTTTATCATTAATGGTGCTGAACGTGTAATCGTTTCTCAGCTTGTAAGATCACCAAGTGTTTATTTCCACGATAAAATGGACAAAAACGGGAAGCGCGGCTTCGGTGCAACGGTTATTCCAAACCGTGGTGCGTGGCTTGAGTATGAAACGGATGCGAAGGACGTAGTTCACGTTCGTATCGACCGTACGCGTAAGCTTCCTGTGACTGTATTGCTTCGTGCGCTCGGCTTCGGATCAGATCAGGAGATCATTGATCTTGTCGGTGACAACGAATATATCCGCAATACGCTTGAGAAAGATAATACAGAAAATGTTGAAAAAGCGCTTCTTGAAATCTATGAGCGTCTTCGTCCGGGTGAACCGCCGACTGTAGAAAACGCAAAAAGCCTTCTTGAATCACGTTTCTTTGACCCTAAGCGTTACGATCTGGCAAATGTCGGACGTTATAAAATGAATAAAAAGCTTCATATTAAGAATCGCCTTTTCGGACAGGTGCTAGCTGAAACGCTGGCAGACCCGGAAACAGGTGAAATTCTGGCTGAAAAAGGAACAACACTGGACCGCCGTACACTGGACAAGTTGATCCCATACCTGGAAAACGGTGTTGGATTCGTTACTTACAACCAGGTAGGTGGAGTGGTTGAAGAGGAATTGACGCTTCAAACGATCAAAATCCAGGTGCCAAACTCAGACAGTGGTCAGGAAATTAACGTAATCAGCAATGCGTATGTAGATGACAGTGTCAAAAACATCACCATTGCAGATATTGTTTCTTCCATCTCTTATTTCTTTAACCTGCTGCACGGAGTCGGCCTGACAGATGATATTGACCATCTTGGAAACCGTCGTCTGCGTTCTGTAGGTGAACTTCTTCAGAACCAGTTCCGTATCGGTCTTTCCCGTATGGAGCGTGTGGTTCGTGAAAGAATGTCGATCCAGGATACGAATACGATCACGCCTCAGCAGCTGATCAACATCCGTCCTGTTATCGCATCGATTAAAGAGTTCTTCGGAAGCTCACAGCTTTCCCAGTTCATGGACCAGACAAACCCGCTTGCTGAATTAACGCACAAGCGTCGTCTGTCTGCACTTGGACCTGGTGGTTTAACGCGTGAGCGCGCAGGCTTTGAAGTACGTGACGTTCACTACTCTCACTATGGCCGTATGTGTCCGATCGAAACACCTGAAGGACCGAACATCGGGTTGATCAACTCATTATCCAGCTTTGCAAAAGTAAACCGTTTTGGCTTCATCGAAACGCCATACCGTCGTGTTGATCCTGACACAGGACGCGTAACAGAGCGTATCGATTACCTGACGGCGGATGAAGAGGATAACTATGTTGTGGCACAGGCGAATGCACGTCTTGGTGAAGACGGCTCGTTCCTTGATGAAGAAGTGGTTTCCCGTTTCCGCGGTGAGAACACGGTATTCAAGCGCGACCGTATTGACTACATGGACGTTTCGCCAAAGCAGGTAGTATCTGCTGCGACAGCATGTATCCCGTTCCTTGAGAACGATGACTCCAACCGTGCCCTCATGGGAGCGAACATGCAGCGTCAGGCTGTACCATTGATGAATCCGGAAGCTCCGTTTGTCGGAACAGGAATGGAACACGTTTCTGCGAAGGATTCAGGTGCAGCTGTTATTAATAAGCACGAAGGTATTGTTGAACGCGTCCAGGCTGACCAGATCTGGGTTCGCCGTCTTGTTGACGTTGATGGCAACGAAACACAAGGGGATGTTGACAAATACAAGCTTCAGAAATTCGTCCGTTCTAACCAGGGAACGTGCTACAACCAGCGTCCAATCGTGGCTGTAGGCGACCGTGTAGAGAAAGGCGAAATTCTGGCTGACGGTCCTTCCATGGAAGCAGGAGAGCTTGCGCTTGGCCGTAACGTTCTTGTCGGCTTCATGACATGGGACGGATTTAACTACGAGGATGCGGTCATCATGAGTGAGCGCCTTGTAAAAGATGATGTATACACGTCTATTCATATTGAAGAATATGAGTCAGAGTCCCGTGATACAAAGCTTGGTCCGGAAGAGATTACACGTGACATTCCAAACGTCGGTGAAGATGCACTGCGCAACCTTGACGACCGCGGAATCATCCGTGTAGGTGCTGAAGTAAAAGACGGCGACATTCTTGTTGGTAAGGTAACGCCTAAAGGTGTAACAGAACTGACAGCAGAAGAGCGTCTTCTACACGCCATCTTTGGTGAAAAAGCACGTGAAGTCCGCGATACGTCACTGCGTGTTCCACACGGTGCCGGCGGAATTATCCTTGATGTAAAAATCTTTAACCGCGAAGACGGAGATGAGCTTCCTCCAGGTGTTAACCAGCTTGTCCGCGCTTATATCGTACAGAAGAGAAAGATCTCTGTAGGGGATAAGATGGCCGGACGTCACGGTAACAAAGGGGTTATCTCACGTATTCTTCCGGAAGAAGATATGCCGTATCTTCCAGACGGCACGCCAATCGATATCATGCTTAACCCACTTGGGGTACCATCACGTATGAATATCGGTCAGGTACTTGAGATGCACATGGGAATGGCTGCCCGCGCAATGGGTATCCACATTGCAACGCCTGTATTTGACGGCGCAAACGAGGAAGATGTTTGGGCAACGATTGAAGAAGCAGGCATGTCACGTGATGGTAAGACCGTTCTTTACGATGGAAGAACAGGCGACCCATTCGATAACCGTGTATCAGTCGGCGTCATGTACATGATCAAGCTGGCTCACATGGTTGATGACAAACTGCACGCACGTTCAACTGGACCATACTCACTTGTTACACAGCAGCCACTGGGCGGTAAAGCACAGTTCGGCGGACAGCGTTTCGGTGAGATGGAGGTATGGGCACTTGAAGCATACGGTGCTGCATACACACTTCAGGAAATCCTGACAGTGAAATCAGATGACGTAGTCGGACGTGTAAAAACGTACGAAGCAATTGTAAAAGGGGACAGCGTTCCGGAACCGGGCGTACCTGAATCATTTAAAGTATTAATCAAGGAACTTCAGAGTTTGGGTATGGACGTAAAGATGCTTTCAAGCAACGACGAAGAAATCGAAATGCGCGACCTTGACGATGAAGATGAGATCCACCAGGCAGATGCCTTAAATATCGCACCTGAGACAGAAGCACTCTCTTCTGAAACAGTGGCATCAAAAGAGTGAACCTGACTGTGCAGCTAACCGACAATAGGGCAAAACCTGTAAACGAAAAGGGAGGTAGGCTCCTTGATAGATGTTAATAACTTTGAATATATGAAAATTGGTTTAGCCTCACCTGACAAGATCCGTTCTTGGTCATTTGGTGAAGTGAAAAAGCCGGAGACGATCAACTATCGTACTCTTAAACCTGAAAAAGACGGTCTTTTCTGCGAGCGAATCTTCGGCCCGCAGAAAGACTGGGAATGTCACTGCGGTAAATACAAGCGCGTCCGTTATAAGGGCGTCGTTTGTGACCGCTGTGGTGTTGAAGTAACACGTGCAAAAGTTCGTCGTGAGCGTATGGGTCACATCGAGCTTGCAGCACCTGTCTCTCATATCTGGTACTTCAAAGGAATTCCAAGCCGTATGGGTCTTGTTCTTGACATGTCCCCACGTGCGCTTGAAGAAGTCATTTACTTCGCGTCCTATGTTGTAACAGAAGCTGGTGAAACAGCGCTTGAGAAAAAACAGCTTCTTTCTGAAAAAGAATATCGTGCATACCGTGAAAAGTACGGCACGAAATTCCAGGCAGCGATGGGAGCAGAAGCTATCCGCAAGCTGCTTCAGGATATCGATCTTGATAAAGAAGCAGAAATGCTGAAAGAAGAACTGAAATCTGCTCAGGGTCAGCGTCGTACACGTGCGATCAAGCGCCTTGAAGTAGTAGAGTCATTCCGTAATTCAGGAAACCTTCCTGACTGGATGGTTCTTGATGTTCTTCCTGTTATCCCGCCTGAACTTCGTCCGATGGTTCAGCTGGATGGTGGGCGTTTCGCAACATCTGACTTAAACGATCTTTACCGTCGAGTAATCAACCGTAACAACCGTCTGAAGCGTCTTCTTGACCTTGGTGCGCCAAGCATCATCGTTCAAAATGAGAAGCGTATGCTTCAGGAAGCAGTTGATGCGTTGATCGATAATGGCCGTCGCGGCCGTCCGGTAACAGGTCCTGGTAACCGTCCGCTTAAATCTCTTTCTCATATGCTGAAAGGGAAGCAGGGACGTTTCCGTCAAAACCTTCTTGGTAAGCGTGTTGACTACTCTGGCCGTTCCGTTATCGTTGTTGGACCAAGTCTGAAAATGTATCAGTGTGGTCTGCCGAAGGAAATGGCACTTGAGCTGTTCAAGCCGTTTGTTATGAAGGAGCTTGTTGAACGTGGACTTGCGCACAACATTAAGAGTGCGAAGCGTAAGATCGAACGCGTTCACGATGAAGTATGGGACGTACTTGAAGACGTCATTAAGGAGCATCCGGTTCTTCTAAACCGTGCACCGACGCTTCACCGTCTTGGTATCCAGGCGTTTGAACCAACATTGGTTGAAGGTCGTGCGATCCGTCTTCACCCGCTCGTATGTACAGCCTACAATGCTGACTTCGATGGTGACCAGATGGCTGTTCACGTACCACTTTCATCAGAAGCACAGGCTGAAGCCCGTCTTCTAATGCTTGCGGCACAGAACATCCTGAATCCGAAGGACGGAAAACCGGTTGTTACGCCGTCTCAGGATATGGTACTTGGTAACTACTACCTGACATTAGAGCGAAAAGGTGCTGTAGGAGAAGGCTCTGTATTCCGTGATGCGGATGAAGCTCTTCTTGCATACCAGAATGGTTATGTACACCTGCACACACGTATTGCGATCCATGCAGGTTCTCTAAATAAAGAAACATTCACGGAAGAGCAGAACAAGAAACTTCTTCTGACAACTGTCGGAAAAGTCGTCTTTAATGAAATTCTTCCGAAAGAGTTCCACTACATTAACGAGCCGACAATGGAAAACCTTGAGGTGAATACACCTGAAAAGTATTTCGTTGATCCGACTGTTAACGTAAAAGAACACATTGCAGCTGCTGACCTTGTCACGCCGTTCAAGAAAGGCTTCCTCGGAAGCATCATCGCGGAAGTGTTCAAGAGATTCCATCTCACAGACACGTCTAAGATGCTTGACAGCATGAAGAATCTTGGATTTAAGCACTCTACACGTGCTGGTATCACCATTGGTATTGCCGATATCGTGGTACTTCCTGAGAAGCAGGGAATCCTCGACGATGCACAAGGTAAAGTAGATAAAGTACTAAAACAGTTCCGTCGTGGTCTGATCACAGAGGAAGAGCGTTATGATCGCGTTATTTCTATCTGGTCATCCGCGAAGGATGTCATTCAGGATAAGCTGATGCTGACACTCGACAGCCTGAACCCAATCTATATGATGAGTGATTCAGGAGCGCGTGGTAACGCATCTAACTTTACGCAGCTTGCCGGTATGCGTGGTCTAATGGCCAACCCGGCTGGTCGTATCATCGAACTTCCAATCAAATCAAGTTTCCGTGAAGGTCTGACAGTACTTGAGTACTTCATCTCGACACACGGTGCCCGTAAAGGTCTTGCCGATACAGCCCTTAAAACAGCTGACTCAGGTTACCTTACACGCCGTCTTGTTGACGTGGCACAGGATGTCATCGTACGTGAAGAAGACTGTGGAACTGACCGCGGTCTGCGCGTCAAGTCACTAAAAGATGGCACAGAAACGATCGAAGCGTTGGAAGAGCGTCTTGAAGGTCGTTACTCAAACCAGACAGTCAAGCATCCTGAAACAGGAGAAGTCTTTGTAAGACGCAATGAGCTGATTACAGAAGACATCGCCCGTCAGATTGTTGACGCTGGTATTGAAGAAGTATCGATCCGTTC
The DNA here is from genome assembly GCF_020595125.1 of Jeotgalibacillus aurantiacus. Classification (NCBI taxonomy): domain Bacteria; kingdom Bacillati; phylum Bacillota; class Bacilli; order Caryophanales; family Caryophanaceae; genus Jeotgalibacillus; species Jeotgalibacillus aurantiacus. The sequence continues at coordinate 47,338 of NZ_JACNMS010000008.1, read as the reverse complement.
AGCCTTCACTTGTAACACGCGTCACGGCGTATGTGAAAAGTGTTACGGTAAAAACCTTGCGACTGGTGAAAAAGTGGAAGTCGGCGAAGCAGTCGGCATTATCGCAGCCCAGTCAATCGGGGAGCCGGGAACACAGCTTACAATGCGTACGTTCCACACAGGTGGGGTAGCCGGAGACGATATCACACAGGGTCTTCCGCGTATCCAGGAAATCTTCGAAGCGCGTAACCCGAAAGGTCAAGCTGTCATATCTGAAATTGACGGTGTCGTAACCGACATTACAGAAGGCAAAGACCGCCAGCAGGAAATCACTGTTCGTGGCGAAGTAGAAACAAGAACGTACAATGCTCCTTACACAGCACGTCTGAAAGTGTCTGTTGACGATACAATTGCCCGTGGTCAGGAACTGACTGAAGGTTCAATTGATCCGAAAGAGCTGATTAAAGTACGTGACGTAGCTGCGGTACAGGAATATCTGCTTCGTGAAGTACAAAAAGTATACCGTATGCAGGGTGTAGAAATCGGAGACAAGCACGTTGAAGTCATGGTTCGCCAGATGCTTCGTAAAGTACGTGTCATTGAAGCCGGTGAGACAGACCTGCTGCCAGGTTCACTGCTTGATGTACACCAGTTCATGGAAGCAAACCAGCAGGTACTGCTTGACGGCAAACAGCCGGCAACAGGCCGCCCGCTGATTCTTGGTATCACAAAAGCGTCTCTTGAAACAGAGTCCTTCCTATCTGCAGCATCCTTCCAGGAGACAACGCGTGTCCTGACAGATGCAGCGATCAAAGGAAAGCGTGATGAACTGCTTGGACTGAAAGAAAATGTTATCATCGGTAAGCTCGTTCCAGCCGGAACAGGTATGCAACGTTACCGTCAGGCTGAGATCGAATCTGAAGAACTTCCGGAAGAAGAAGCAGTTTCCGTTGAGTAATTCAGCATCCGATTGAATCAAAAAAGGTGGCGCCTGCTGGCGTCACCTTTTTTATGGGTGAGGGGATGTTCGCGGTGGTTCAGGAAATGGTGGAACCGCTTCGCAAAACGTGGGCTTAGGTTCGCAGAATGTAAGTGGATGTTCGCAAGATACTGCTGCAGGTTCACAGAATGTAAGTGGATGTTCGCAAGATTTCGACACGGGTTCGCAGAATGATAGCCATCGTTCGCAAGATTCGCAGGCAGCTTCATAGAATGACGTCCATCTTTCAAAGAATCAGGAGGAAAGACACGCACGTCAGACGCATTTACAAAACAAACGAACTCCCAAAAAGAATAATTCGCAAACCTTGTTGACATCCATATCTTGAGATGATAATATATTCAAGGTTGCTACTACTCAACAACCTGTTACTTTGGAGGATATCATCATGTCTTATGAAAAAGTATCGCAGGCTAAACACATCATTGTAGGATCCAAGCAAGTTGTAAAGGCGCTCAAAGCAGGGTCCGTGAAGGAAATCGTTGTCGCTGATGACGTTGACCGGCACGTGATCGACAAGGTTTTGCTCACCGCTGAAGAGATGAACGTAACGATCACCCATGTGGATTCAATGAAGAAGCTGGGGAAAGCGTGCGGGATCGAGGTTGGTGCTGCTGCGGTAGCCATTACGAAGTGAACATGTTTTTGTAGATGAATCTGCAAGAACTTTGTTTTTACCCTTAAATGAACCACCTGGATGTGTGGGCTTAAAATAAAGATCGAAGGGAGGAAAAAACTCATGCCTACTATTAACCAATTAGTGCGTAAGCCACGTCAGTCTAAAGTTGTTAAGTCTGACTCACCAGCATTGAACAAAGGTTACAACAGCTTCAAGAAGAAAGCGACTGACCTTTCATCTCCACAAAAACGCGGTGTTTGTACTCGTGTTGGTACGATGACTCCGAAGAAGCCAAACTCGGCTCTTCGTAAATATGCTCGTGTGCGTCTTACAAACCAGATTGAGGTAACTGCATACATTCCTGGAATCGGGCACAACCTTCAAGAGCACAGTGTTGTTCTTATCCGTGGAGGACGTGTAAAGGATTTACCAGGGGTACGTTACCACATCGTTCGTGGTGCTCTTGATACTGCTGGTGTAGACGGACGTCGTCAAGGTCGTTCTCTATACGGTACGAAGAGACCAAAAGAGAAAAAGTAATAACGTTTTAAATAAATGAAAGTAATTTTCCTGTGAAAGGAGGAAATCACATGCCTCGTAAAGGTGCAGTAGCAAAACGCGACGTATTACCGGATCCGATTCATAACTCGAAGCTGGTAACTCGTCTAGTTAACAAAATCATGATTGACGGTAAAAAGGGTACAGCTCAAAAGATCCTTTATTCCGCATTCGAAATCGTGCAGGAACGCTCTGGAAAGGATGCTCTTGAAGTATTCGACCAGGCGCTTAAAAACATCATGCCAGTTCTTGAAGTACGTGCACGCCGTGTTGGTGGAGCAAACTATCAGGTACCGGTTGAGGTTCGTCCGGAACGTCGTACTACACTAGGTCTTCGCTGGTTAGTAAACTATTCACGTCTTCGTGGAGAAAAGACAATGGAAGAACGTCTTGCTAACGAAATTCTTGATGCAGCTAACAACACTGGTGCTTCAGTTAAGAAGCGCGAAGATATGCATAAAATGGCAGAAGCAAACAAAGCGTTTGCTCACTACCGCTGGTAAGATCCAATCTTTTATCTACCAAATCACATTTAGTAGGAAGGAGAAAGACCCATGCCTAGAGAGTTCTCCTTAAAAGACACTCGTAATATCGGTATCATGGCTCACATCGATGCCGGTAAAACGACTGCTACGGAGCGTATCCTTTACTACACTGGCCGTATCCACAAAATTGGTGAAACGCACGAAGGTGCATCACAAATGGACTGGATGGAGCAGGAGCAGGAGCGTGGTATCACTATCACGTCTGCTGCAACAACTGCTCAATGGAAAGGCCACCGTGTAAACATCATCGATACTCCTGGACACGTAGACTTCACTGTTGAAGTTGAGCGTTCATTGCGCGTACTTGATGGTGCTGTTGGTGTACTTGATGCCCAGTCGGGTGTTGAGCCGCAAACAGAAACTGTATGGCGTCAAGCGACAACATACGGTGTACCTCGTATCGTATTCGTTAACAAAATGGATAAGATCGGGGCTGACTTCCTATACTCTGTAGGAACACTACATGACCGTCTTCAGGCTAACGCTCACCCAATCCAGCTTCCAATCGGAGCTGAGGATGAGTTTGAAGGAATCATCGATCTTGTTAAGAACGTTGCTTACTTCTATGAAGACGATCTTGGAACTCGTACTGAAGAGCGCGAAATTCCAGATGAGTACAAGGAACAGGCTGAAGAATACCGTGGAAAGCTAATTGAAGCGGTAGCAGATCTTGATGAAGATCTGATGATGAAGTACCTTGAAGGTGAAGAAATCACAGAGGAAGAGCTTAAAGCTGCAATCCGTAAAGGAACTGTAAACGTTGAGTTCTATCCAGTAATCTGTGGATCTGCTTTCAAAAACAAAGGAGTTCAGCTACTGCTTGATGCAGTTCTTGACTACCTTCCGTCACCACTTGATGTTAAGCCGATCACAGGAATTATTCCTGATTCTGAAGAAGAAGTTGTTCGTCCTGCTAGCGACGAAGAGCCATTCTCAGCGCTTGCATTCAAAGTTATGACAGACCCTTATGTAGGTAAGCTTACATTCTTCCGTGTTTATTCTGGTGTACTTTCTTCTGGATCGTACGTACAGAACGCAACGAAAGGGAAGCGTGAGCGTGTAGGACGTATCCTGCAGATGCACGCAAACTCTCGTGAAGAAATCGGAGAAGTATATGCTGGAGATATCGCTGCTGCAGTAGGTCTTAAAGACACTACTACAGGGGACACTCTATGTGATGAAAAGAATCTTGTTATTCTTGAGTCTATGGAATTCCCTGAGCCAGTTATCTCTGTTGCGATCGAACCTAAGTCTAAAGCTGACCAGGACAAGATGAGCCAGGCGCTGCAGAAACTTCAGGAAGAAGATCCAACATTCCATGCGCACACTGACCAGGAAACTGGACAGACGATCATCGCAGGTATGGGTGAGCTTCACCTTGATATCCTCGTTGACCGTATGAAGCGTGAATTCAAAGTAGAAGCTAACGTGGGTGCTCCACAGGTATCTTACCGTGAAACATTCCGCGGCTCAGCTCAAGTTGAAGGGAAATTCGTCCGCCAGTCTGGTGGTCGTGGTCAGTTCGGTCACGTTAAGATTGAATTCTCTCCAAACGAAGAGGGAGCAGGCTTTGAATTTGAAAATGCAATCGTAGGGGGAGCTGTTCCACGTGAATACATCCCGGCTGTACAAGCAGGTCTTGAAGACTCACTTGACAACGGTGTACTTGCTGGTTACCCTCTAATCGACATCAAAGCGAAGTTATTCGATGGTTCATACCACGATGTTGACTCCTCTGAGATGGCGTTTAAGATTGCTGCTTCTATGGCATTGAAAAATGCAGTTTCTAAGTGTAACCCGGTTCTTCTTGAGCCGCTAATGCGCGTAGAAGTTATGATCCCAGAAGAATACATGGGAGACATCATGGGAGACATCACATCTCGCCGTGGACGCGTAGAAGGTATGGCATCTCGTGGAAATACACAAATCGTTAAAGCGTTTGTGCCACTTGCTGAAATGTTCGGATACGCAACTTCACTTCGTTCTAACACGCAGGGACGTGGAACATTCTCAATGTTCTTCGATCACTATGAGGAAGTACCGAAGTCTGTTGGTGAAGAAATCATCAAGAAAAATAAAGGTGAATAATTGATTTCACCCTTACAATAAAGTATAACTACTTATGTAAGCTATGGACCCCGGAAAGGCTTTCTTTCCGGATCCATATTAAAAATAAATTTAAATTAACTTTTTCATTATCTAAAGGAGGATTTCCAAAATGGCTAAGGAAAAATTCGACCGTTCGAAAACCCATGCTAACATTGGTACAATCGGACACGTTGACCATGGTAAAACAACTCTAACTGCTGCAATCACAACTGTACTTCACAAGAAATATGGTCGTGGAACAGCTATGGCATATGACCAAATCGATGGTGCTCCAGAAGAGCGCGAGCGTGGAATCACAATCTCAACTGCACACGTTGAGTACGAAACTGATTCTCGTCACTATGCACACGTTGACTGCCCAGGACACGCTGACTATGTTAAGAACATGATCACTGGTGCTGCTCAGATGGACGGCGGTATTCTTGTAGTATCTGCTGCTGACGGCCCAATGCCACAAACTCGTGAGCACATCCTTCTTTCTCGTCAGGTAGGTGTACCTTACCTTGTTGTATTCATGAACAAGTGTGACATGGTAGACGACGAAGAGCTACTTGAACTAGTTGAAATGGAAATTCGTGACCTTCTTTCTGAGTACGACTTCCCAGGCGACGACATTCCAGTAATCAAAGGTTCTGCTCTTAAAGCTCTTGAAGGAGATGCTGAGTGGGAAGAAAAAATCTATGAGCTTATGGAAGCTGTAGATAGCTACATCCCAACTCCAGAGCGTGACACTGAAAAGCCATTCATGATGCCAGTTGAGGATGTATTCTCAATCACTGGTCGTGGTACAGTTGCTACTGGACGTGTTGAGCGTGGACAAGTTAAAGTCGGTGACGAAGTAGAAATCATCGGTCTTTCTGAAGAGCCTAAGAAGACAACTGTAACAGGTGTTGAAATGTTCCGTAAGCTTCTTGACTATGCAGAAGCTGGAGACAACATCGGTGCACTTCTTCGTGGTGTATCACGTGACGACATCAACCGTGGACAGGTTCTTGCTAAGCCAGGAACAATCACTCCACACACAAACTTCAAAGCTGAAGTTTACGTTCTATCAAAAGAAGAAGGTGGACGTCACACTCCATTCTTCACTAACTACCGCCCACAGTTCTACTTCCGTACTACGGACGTAACTGGCGTATGTAACCTTCCTGAAGGAGTAGAAATGGTTATGCCTGGCGACAACATCGAAATGACTGTTGAGCTAATCTCTCCTATCGCAATCGAAGAAGGAACTAAGTTCTCTATTCGTGAAGGTGGACGTACAGTAGGCGCTGGCGTTGTTGCTTCTATCCAGAAGTAATTTCTGCTGACGAATACACAATCCTGCATCCTTTTGGGTGCAGGATTTTTTCTGTTTAAATGGAGATGTGTGGAAAGGGAGGTTTAAGAAAACAGGGATGTCAGGATCAAATCATTTAGTGAGAGAGGACAATAAAGAGAAAGTAACGCATAATAAACACCGAACCCCGCAAAATAATCGCTCACCTCCGCACAACCCCCAACTGCCAACCCTCTATCCATCCAACACAAAAACAGCTACACTACTCTTATAGAAGAAACCCGTCACGCAGAAAGGGGCACCACCCATTGGAACCAATCCATCTCTGGCTTTCCGTTTTTGATAAACACACGAAAAAACCGAAACAGTCGATACAGCCGATCCTTCCCGCAGTCACGCTCGCTTACCAGCAATCACGATCAAACCAAGACGTGACGCAGCAGGAAGCGCTGGATGATCTCAAGCACCTTCTGCAAGAAGGGGCATACGTTCCTCTCTTAAAAGTCTGGGAGAACCAGGGCTACTTCAGAATAGAAGAGAGACATTTCGGCTCCATGACGTCACGCTTATTTCACCTTGCGCCTAAAGCAGCTAAAGAAGACCGCGACCGAAAGAAACTGAGAGAGCGCCAGGAGCTGCTCACACTTACAAATGACGATTTTCATTACCTCGCTTTCAGCTCACTTCTCAATGCCAGACACAGCATGTACAAGCCATCCAAGGAGGAGCAAACACCATACTGGATCGCAGCCTCCTCAATCATTCAAGGCAGAAAAACCTGAGAATTTTCTGCCTATTTCCTCACCCCTTGAAACACGTCAGCATCCCCCGTATAATAAACAAAGTGTACTTGGAAAGGATTTTCGTAACAGGGGTTGCGCAATCCGATTTTTTTCTGTATACTATTTAATGTTGGTCTTTGACTTGCGATGATGCAGGAGGTTGCCGACACACCCGGCCGCTTTGCCATGGCTCGTGTGTGGGAAATTTCTGCGGAGAATGTCTATTCCTAAATAGGCGAAAAAGGAGGGAAAATAATGGCAAAACAAAAAATCCGTATCCGTTTGAAGGCATACGATCACAGAATTCTTGATCAGTCTGCTGAAAAGATTGTTGAAACTGCAAAGCGTTCAGGTGCAAGTGTTTCGGGTCCAATCCCGCTTCCAACTGAAAAGTCAGTTTACACAATTCTTCGTGCGGTCCACAAATACAAGGATGCTCGTGAGCAGTTTGAAATGCGCACACACAAGCGCCTGGTAGACATTGTGAACCCAACACCACAAACGGTAGATGCGCTAATGCGTCTTGATTTACCGTCTGGCGTTGACATCGAAATCAAACTTTAATCAACACAAAAATACATTAATTAAAATTTTAGGAGGTGTGACTAATGACCAAAGGAATCTTAGGAAGAAAGATTGGTATGACTCAGGTTTTTGCTGAAAACGGCGACCTTATCCCAGTTACAGTAATCGAAGCGACTCCAAACGTAGTCCTTCAAAAGAAAGCTGTTGATACTGACGGATATGAGGCGATCCAGATCGGTTTCGAAGACAAGCGCGAAAAGCTTGCTAACAAGCCATCTAAAGGACATGCTGCTAAAGCTGAAACCGCTCCTAAGCGCTTCGTCCGTGAAATCCGCGGTGTTGAGCTTGGCGAGTATGAGGTTGGTCAAGAAGTCAAGGTTGATATTTTTGCAGAAGGCGACACAGTAGACGTTACTGGAATTTCCAAGGGTAAAGGTTTTCAGGGTGCAATCAAGCGTCACAACCAATCCCGCGGACCAATGTCTCACGGTTCTCGTTACCACCGTCGTCCTGGTTCAATGGGTCCTGTTGATCCAAACCGCGTATTCAAAGGTAAGCTATTACCTGGACGCATGGGCGGAGAAAGAATTACAGTTCAGAACCTTTCAATCGTAAAGGTAGATACTGAGCGTAACCTGCTACTTGTTAAAGGGAACGTTCCTGGCCCTAACAAGAGCCTAATCACAGTAAAAAGCGCAATTAAAGCGAAATAATAAACGTTATAGGAAAGGAGGAAACAGGAATGCCTAAAGTATCCGTATTTAAACAAGATGGTTCACAAGCTGGCGATATCGAGCTTAACGAGTCCATCTTCGGCATTGAGCCAAACAACGCAGTGATGTTCGAGACAGTATTGATGCAGCGTGCAGCATTACGTCAAGGAACTCACAAAGTAAAAAATCGTTCTGAAGTAGCTGGCGGCGGTCGTAAGCCATGGCGCCAAAAAGGAACTGGACGTGCTCGTCAGGGTTCGATCCGTTCACCACAATGGCGCGGCGGTGGTACTGTATTCGGTCCAACACCACGCAGCTATGCTTATAAGCTACCTAAGAAAGTTCGCCGTCTGGCAATCAAATCAGCTCTTTCAACGAAAGCTGCTGAAGAAAACATCCTAGTACTAGAGGCGCTTTCATTCGAAACGCCAAAGACAAAGGAATTTGCTTCAGTATTAAGCAGCCTTTCAGTAGACAAGAAGGTCCTAGTAGTGACTGAAGGTCTTGACGAAAACGTTGCTCTATCTGGACGTAATATTCCTGGTGTAACAGTTGTATCTGCTACTGGTGTCAACGTACTAGATGTACTTGGTCACGACAAACTGATCCTGACTAAAGGTGCAGTTCAAAAAGTAGAGGAGGTGCTTGCATAATGGATGCTCGCGAAATCATTAAGCGCCCCGTAATCACTGAGCGTTCTTCAGACCTTATGGGTGAGAAGAAGTACACGTTCGAAGTCGACACTCGTGCGAACAAAACACAAGTGAAAGACGCAATCCAGGAGATCTTTGGAGTAGATGTTGAGAAAGTAAACATCATGAACTACAAAGGTAAATACAAGCGCGTTGGACGTTATGCAGGTTTTACTAACAAGCGTCGCAAAGCAATCGTAACTCTTACTGAAGATAGCAAAGAAATCGAATTTTTCGAGGTTTAATAAAACCCGATAACTAGAAGAGGAGGGAAAACAAATGGCGATTAAAAAGTACAAACCTACCTCTAATGGTCGTCGCGGCATGACTACTTCTGATTTTGCTGAGATTACAACTAGCAAGCCGGAAAAATCACTTCTTGCACCTATTAAGCGCAAGGGTGGCCGTAACAACCAAGGTAAGTTAACCGTTCGTCATCAAGGTGGAGGCCACAAACGCCAATACCGTGTCATCGACTTCGCTCGTACGAAAGATGGCATTCCAGGACGCGTTGCTACGATCGAATACGATCCAAACCGTTCAGCAAACATTGCACTTATCAACTATGTTGATGGTGAAAAACGTTACATCCTAGCTCCTAAAGGATTAGTAGTTGGAATGGAAGTTATGTCAGGTCCAGAAGCGGACATCAAAACTGGTAACGCACTTCCACTAACAAACATTCCAGTGGGTACAGTTATCCACAATATCGAGCTTAAGCCTGGTAAAGGTGGTCAGCTAGTACGTTCAGCTGGTACATCAGCACAGGTACTTGGTAAAGAAGGTAAATACGTTCTTGTTCGTCTTAACTCAGGCGAAACTCGTATGATCCTTGCTACTTGCCGCGCTACAGTTGGTCAGGTAGGAAACGAGCAGCACGAACTTATCAACATCGGTAAAGCAGGACGTTCACGCTGGTTAGGCAAGCGCCCAACAGTACGTGGATCTGTAATGAACCCGAACGATCACCCACACGGTGGTGGTGAAGGTAAAGCACCGATCGGACGTAAGTCTCCAATGTCACCATGGGGTAAACCAACACTTGGTGCTAAGACTCGTAAGAAGAAAAACAAATCCGATAAATTTATCGTACGCCGTCGTAAAAAATAACGGGATTGAGCTACGGTTCAACATACGAACCGTAGGGCAATCACGAAAGGAGGTTCCAGTATGGGTCGCAGCTTGAAAAAAGGACCTTTCGTGGACGATCACTTAATGTCAAAGGTTGAGAAGCTTAATGAAGCGGACAAGAAGCAGGTTATCAAAACTTGGTCTCGCCGTTCTACAATCTTCCCTAACTTCATCGGTCATACAATCGCTGTATACGATGGACGTAAGCACGTACCGGTTTACGTGACTGAAGATATGGTTGGTCACAAACTTGGTGAATTCGCACCAAGCCGTACGTACAAAGGTCACGCAAGTGATGATAAGAAAACAAGACGCTAATTGAGAGGAGGCTATCCTAATGCAAGCTAAAGCTGTTGCGAGAACAGTTCGTATTGCTCCTCGTAAAGTACGCCTAGTAGCAGATTTAATCCGCGGTAAGCAGGTTGGCGAAGCGGTGGCTATCTTAAACCACACACCACGCTCTGCATCACCAGTAATCGAGAAAGTATTAAAATCTGCTGTAGCGAACGCTGAGCATAATTACGACATGGACATCAACAACCTTGTGATTTCTGAAGCATACGTGAATGAGGGACCAACACTTAAACGTTTCCGTCCTCGTGCACAAGGTCGTGCAAGTGCCATTAACAAACGTACTAGCCACATTACAATCGTGGTATCTGAAAAAAAGGAGGGATAATGCGTGGGTCAAAAAGTACATCCAATTGGACTACGTATCGGAGTCATTCGTGACTGGGAATCAAAATGGTTCGCAGGCAAAGACTATGCAGACTTACTTCATGAAGACCTGAAAGTACGTGACTACATCGAAGGTCGTTTGAAAGAAGCATCTGTTTCTAAAGTAGAAATCGAGCGTGCGGCTAACCGCATTAACATTACAATTCACACTGCAAAGCCAGGTATGGTTATTGGTAAAGGTGGAACGGAAGTCGAAGCACTTCGTAAAGACCTTAACAAAATCACTAACAAGCGTGTTCACATCAACATCGTTGAAATCAAGCGCGCAGACCTTGATGCTAAACTTGTAGGTGAAAACATTGCACGTCAACTGGAAAACCGTGTATCTTTCCGTCGTGCACAAAAGCAAGCGATCCAACGCACAATGCGTGCTGGCGCTAAAGGGATCAAAACTCAGGTTTCTGGTCGTCTTGGCGGAGCAGACATCGCACGTGCTGAACATTACAGTGAAGGTACTGTTCCACTTCATACTCTTCGTGCTGACATCGACTACGCTCACGTTGAAGCGGATACTACGTATGGTAAGCTCGGAGTTAAAGTATGGATCTACCGTGGAGAAGTTCTTCCTACCAGAAACAAGAAGAAATCCGAGGAAGGAGGAAACTAATCATGTTATTACCTAAACGCGTTAAATATCGTCGTGTACACCGCGGAAAAATGCGCGGACAAGCGAAAGGCGGTACTGAAGTAAACTTCGGTGAATACGGCCTTCAAGCTTTAGAAGCGAGCTGGATCACAAACCGCCAGATCGAATCTGCACGTATCGCGATGACACGTTACATGAAACGTGGCGGTAAAGTATGGATTAAAATCTTCCCACACAAGCCTTACACGAAGAAACCTCTTGAAGTCCGAATGGGTTCTGGTAAAGGGGCACCTGAAGGATGGGTTGCAGTTGTAAAGCCGGGTAAGATTATGTTTGAAATCGCTGGAGTATCTGAAGAGGTTGCTCGTGAAGCTCTTCGTCTTGCATCACACAAACTTCCGGTTAAGTGTAAGTTTGTAAAACGAGAAGAAATTGGTGGTGAATCAAATGAAAGCTAATGAAATTCGTGACCTAACCACTGCCGAAATTGAACAAAAAGTAAAATCACTTAAGGAAGAGCTATTTAACCTTCGTTTTCAGCTAGCTACTGGCCAGCTTGAAAACACAGCTCGTATCCGTGAAGTACGAAAAGCCATTGCTCGCATGAAAACCGTGATTCGTGAAAGAGAAATTGGCGCTAACAACTGATAACTGAGAGGAGGTTTGCAGCATGAGTGAACGCAACCAGCGTAAAGTTTATACCGGCCGTGTTGTTTCTGACAAAATGGACAAAACAGTCACTGTAATGGTAGAAACGTATAAGAAACATTCACTTTATGGCAAACGAGTAAAGTACTCTAAGAAGTACAAAGCTCACGATGAACAAAATCAAGCCAAGGTTGGCGATATTGTTCGTATCATGGAAACTCGTCCGCTTTCAGCAACAAAACGTTTCCGTCTAGTGGAAGTCGTAGAAGAAGCGGTTATTATCTAATACATTGTTCGGAAATGTTAATTCCGAAGGGAGGTAACCTACATGATTCAACAAGAATCCCGTTTAAAAGTAGCTGACAACTCTGGCGCACGTGAAGTATTAACCATTAAAGTTCTTGGTGGTTCAGGCCGCAAGACTGCAAACATTGGTGATGTGATCGTCTGCACAGTGAAACAGGCAACACCAGGAGGCGTTGTTAAAAAAGGTGACGTTGTAAGAGCAGTAATTGTTCGTACAAAGAGCGGAGTTCGTCGTAACGATGGAACGTACATCAAGTTCGACGAAAACGCATGTGTCATCATCCGTGACGACAAAGGTCCACGCGGAACTCGTATCTTTGGACCGGTTGCTCGTGAGCTTCGTGACAACAACTTCATGAAGATCGTTTCTCTAGCACCAGAAGTTCTTTAATTGATCAATAACCACCGTATCAAGGAGGTGCGACAGGATGCACGTTAAAAAAGGCGACAAAGTAATGGTCATTTCAGGTAAAGACAAAGGCAAGACAGGTACTGTACTTGCAGCTCTTCCGAAAAAAGACCGTGTTGTGGTTGAAGGTGTGAACATCGTTAAAAAGCACTCAAAGCCATCACAATTGAATCCACAAGGTGGAATCTCCAACATGGAGGCAGCGATTCACGTATCAAACGTGATGCTGATCGATCCGAAAACAAACGAACCAACTCGTGTTGGTTACAAAGTTGAGGACGGCAAGAAAGTTCGTATTGCTAAAAAATCAGGTGAATCTTTAGATAAATAGTTAAGAGGGGAGGTACTCAAGAATGAACCGCCTAAAAGAAAAGTTCAACAGTGAAATCACACCTGCTCTAGTGAAGAAGTTCAACTACACTTCTGTTATGCAGGTACCGAAAATCGACAAAATCGTAATCAACATGGGTGTTGGTGACGCAGTTCAAAACACTAAATCATTAGATACAGCAGTTGAAGAGCTTGCGACTATCACTGGTCAAAAGCCTCTAGTAACAAAAGCTAAGAAATCAATCGCAGGTTTCCGTCTTCGTGAAGGTATGCCAATCGGAGCGAAAGTAACACTTCGCGGCGAGCGTATGTATGAATTCTTAGACAAGCTAGTCTCTGTATCTCTTCCACGTGTACGTGACTTCCGCGGAGTATCTAAAAAGTCTTTCGACGGACGCGGAAACTACACTCTTGGTGTTAAAGAGCAGCTTATCTTCCCAGAGATCGATTATGACAAGGTAAATAAAGTTCGTGGTATGGACATCGTAATTGTAACGACAGCTAAAACAGACGAAGAGTCTCGTGAGCTTCTAACTCAATTCGGTATGCCATTCCAAAAGTAATCTCTACAAAAGGGAGGCGTAAACGTGGCTAAAAAATCAATGATTGTGAAACAACAGCGCAAACAAAAATTTAAAGTACAAGAGTATACACGTTGCGAACGTTGCGGACGTCCACACTCAGTACTGCGTAAATTCAAGCTTTGCCGTATTTGTTTCCGTGAACTAGCATACAAGGGTCAAATTCCTGGCGTTAAGAAAGCCAGCTGGTAATACCCGATTTTGGGAAGGAGGTAAATTAATATGACAATGACAGATCCAATCGCAGATCTTTTGACTCGCATCCGTAATGCGAATCAAGTGCGTCACGAGAAGCTAGAGGTACCTGCTTCTAACATTAAGAAAGAAATCGCAGAAATCCTTAAGCGTGAAGGTTTCATCCGTGACGTTGAATATATCGAGGACAGCCAACAGGGCATTATCCGCATCTTCCTTAAGTACGGTGCGAATAACGAGCGTGTTATCACTGGCCTTAAGCGTATCTCTAAGCCAGGTCTACGTGTTTACGCGAAAGCTGATGAGCTTCCACGCGTACTGAACGGTCTTGGAATCGCAATCGTATCAACTTCAACTGGCGTTGTAACGGACAAAGAAGCTCGTGCTAAGCAAGTGGGCGGAGAAGTTCTAGCATACGTTTGGTAATACTTTTTAATCGAAAGAGAGGTGCAACAAAATGTCTCGCGTAGGAAAAAAACCAATCGAGGTACCTTCAGACGTAACGTTAACTTTTGACGGTTCAACAGTTACTGCAAAAGGTCCTAAAGGTGAACTTACATTCACTTTCAACTCAGAAATGAAATTCGAGCAGGAAGGCAGCACATTAACAGTTGTCCGTCCTTCTGACTCTAAAGAGCACCGTACTATTCACGGTACAACTCGTGCAATCCTTAACAACATGATCGAAGGTGTATCTAAAGGCTTCGAACGTGGTCTTGAGCTTATCGGGGTTGGATATCGTGCACAGAAACAAGGTAACAAGCTTGTTCTTAACGTAGGATACTCTCACCCAGTTGAGATTACACCGGAAGAAGGAATCGAAATCGAAGTTCCTTCAAACACAAAAGTGATCGTTAAAGGTGCTAGCAAAGAGCGCGTAGGTGCACTAGCTGCTAACATCCGCGACGTACGTCCTCCAGAGCCTTACAAAGGTAAAGGAATCCGTTATGAAGGTGAACGTGTTCGCCGTAAAGAAGGTAAAACAGGTAAATAATGCCGCTTAGGCGCATGAAAGGAGTGACCTTGATTGATTACTAAAGTTGACAAGAATGCGGTACGTAAGAAGCGTCATGCACGTGTTCGTACGACAATCACTGGTACTGAACAGCGTCCACGTCTAAACGTATACCGTTCTAACAAGCATATCTACGCTCAACTTATCGATGATGTAAACGGCGTAACACTTGCCAGCGCATCTACAAAAGATAAAGAGCTTGGTCTTGAAAGCGGCGGAAACGTCGAGGCTGCAACAAAAGTTGGCGAAGCAATCGCAAAACGCGCAGCTGAAAAAGGAATGAAATCAGTCGTATTTGATCGTGGAGGATATCTTTACCACGGCCGCGTGAAAGCTCTTGCTGATGCTGCACGTGAAAACGGACTTGAATTTTAATAGAAAAAGGAGGGACAATCCAGATGCGTCGCATTGATCCAAACAAACTTGAACTTGAAGAACGCGTAGTTACGATTAACCGTGTCGCTAAGGTTGTTAAAGGTGGCCGCCGCTTCCGTTTCTCTGCTCTTGTAGTAGTAGGAGACAAGAATGGCCATGTCGGTTTCGGTACAGGTAAAGCCCAAGAGGTACCTGATGCGATCCGTAAAGCAATCGAAGACGCGAAGAAAAATCTGATTGAAGTACCAATGGTAGAAGGAACAACTCCTCACCTTGTTACAGGTCGTTTCGGAGCTGGCTCAATCCTGATTAAACCAGCATCTCCTGGTACAGGAATCATCGCCGGTGGACCGGTTCGTGCGGTACTTGAGCTTGCAGGTGTCCACGACATTCTTTCTAAATCACTGGGATCTAACACACCAATCAATATGGTTCGTGCCACAATTGACGGCCTTAACCAGCTTAAGCGTGCAGAAGATGTAGCTAAGCTTCGCGGTAAGTCAGTGGAAGAACTGTTAGGATAAGGAGGGATAAGTGATGGCAAACAAACTAGCAATTACCCTCACTCGCAGCGTGATCGGACGCAATAAAGATCAGCGTGCAACAGTACAGGCTCTTGGTCTTCGTAAGACTAACCAGACTGTTGAACAGCAGGATAACCCTGCAATCCGCGGAATGATCAATAAAGTGTCTCACCTGGTATCAGTTAAAGAAATCTAATTCAACGTTTACAACAAGGAGGTGCCACTATGAAACTTCATGAGTTAAAACCTGCAGAAGGATCCCGCAGAGAGCGCAATCGCGTTGGTCGCGGTATCGGTTCTGGTAATGGTAAGACTGCTGGTAAAGGTCATAAAGGTCAAAACGCCCGTTCAGGCGGCGGAGTACGCCCAGGCTTTGAGGGTGGTCAGAACCCATTAGCACGCCGTCTTCCTAAGCGTGGATTCACAAACATCCACCGTAAAGAATATGCGGTTATTAATCTTGATGCACTAAACCGTTTCGACGAAGGAACAGAAGTAACACCTGAGCTTCTAATCGAAACTGGTGTAGTAAGCAAAGAGCGTGCAGGAATCAAGGTTCTTGCAAAAGGTACTGTAGAGAAGAAACTGACTGTTAAAGCTCACAAATTCTCTTCTGCTGCTAAAGAAGCAATCGAAGCTGCCGGCGGAACAACTGAGGTGGTTTAATGTTTCGGACAATCTCCAATTTTATGCGCGTGGGTGAAATAAGAAACAAAATTATCTTCACTCTTTTAATGTTGGTGGTCTTTCGGATCGGAACATTCATTCCGGTTCCTGGCGTAGATGCACAAGTTCTTCAGGCACAGGACCAGATGTCCGGCCTGATCGGATTTATGAATACGTTCGGGGGCGGAGCTTTAATCAACTTCTCGATCCTGGCAATGGGAATCATGCCGTATATCACGGCCTCCATCATTGTACAGCTTTTGCAAATGGACGTTGTTCCGAAGTTTGCTGAGTGGTCTAAACAGGGAGATGTTGGACGTCGTAAGCTGGCTCAGTTTACACGTTACTTCACGATTGTACTGGCATTCATCCAGGCAATCGGAATGTCTTACGGCTTTAACCGTATGTATGGTGGAACATTGATTCCGGATACATCGGTGACAACGTACATGCTGATTGCAGTCGTACTTACAGCCGGGACAGCTTTTTTAATGTGGTTAGGAGAGCAGATCACAGCTAAAGGTGTTGGAAATGGTATTTCCATTATCATCTTTGCAGGTATCGTGGCCGCTATTCCTAATGGCGTTAACCAGCTTTACGCACAGCAGATTGAAGGTGCGGGGGAGCAATTGTTCCTGAACATCGTCATTCTGGCACTGCTACTACTTGCGGTTATTGCGATTACGGTCGGAGTAATCTTCGTACAGCAGGCACTGCGTAAAATTCCGGTACAATATGCAAAACGTGTTGGTGGCAACAACGCTCAGGCAACTGGCGGACAGTCGTCACACATTCCATTGAAAGTAAACGCAGCAGGTGTAATTCCGGTAATCTTTGCGATTTCCTTCATTATTACACCACAGACGCTAGTCACTTTCTTTGGACAAAACAACATTACAACAACGATTCAGGATGTATTTGATTACACGCAGCCAATCGGTATGACGATTTACGTTGCGCTGATCGTTGCTTTCACGTATTTCTACGCATTCATTCAGGTGAATCCGGAGAATATGGCTGAAAACCTTAAAAAACAAGGTGGTTATATCCCAGGTATCCGTCCTGGACGTGCAACTCAGGATTACCTGACGAGCGTTCTTTACCGTTTGACTTTCGTAGGAGCGATTTTCCTTTCTGTAATTTCGATCCTGCCGATTTTCTTCATTAATCTTGCTGGTCTTCCACAGTCGGTGCAAATTGGCGGAACAAGCCTGTTGATCATCGTTGGGGTAGCACTTGAGACAATGAAGCAGCTGGAAGCACAGCTGGTGAAGCGGAACTATAAAGGATTCATGAGATAATCACATGGTTTTGGGGTGCTACACCCTGAAGCCCATCTTAAATGAGGGGGCTTACTTGTGAATATTGTTTTAATGGGTTTACCTGGTGCCGGTAAAGGGACTCAGGCTGAACGTATTATTGAAAAATATAACATCCCTCATATTTCGACTGGGGATATGTTCCGTGCAGCAATTAAAAACGGTACGGAGCTTGGATTGAAGGCGAAATCGTTTATGGATCAGGGTGACCTGGTTCCTGATGAAGTAACCATCGGAATTGTTCGTGAACGATTAAGCAATGATGATTGCCAAGAAGGGTTTCTGTTAGATGGATTCCCGAGAACAGTGGCACAAGCCGATGCGCTTGATGCATTACTTAAAGACCTTGGCAAGGAACTCGACTATGTTCTAAACATCAAGGTGGAAAAAGAAGAGCTGATGAAGCGTCTAACCGGCCGTTGGATCTGTAAGACCTGCGGGGCAACGTATCATACAGTCTTCAACCCTCCTGCAGTGGAAGGTAAATGTGATAAAGACGGTGGGGAACTGTACCAGCGTGAAGATGACAAGCCGGAAACTGTTAAGAATCGTTTAGATGTTAATATGAAGCAAACCCAGCCTCTTCTGGACTTTTACGGTTCAAAAGGCGTGCTGAAAGACATCGACGGCCAGCAGAATATCGATAAGGTATTCAGCGACGTGGATGAATTGCTCGGGGGCCTTCGCTAATGATCGTTTGCAAGACTCCTCGCGAGATTGAGATCATGCGCGAAGCAGGCAAGATCGTTGCGTTAACCCATCAGGAGCTGCAAAAGTATATTGCGCCTGGAATCACAACGAAGGAACTTGATGAGATTGCTGACCGGTTTATCCGTCAGCATGACGCAGTTCCATCCTTTAAAGGGTACAACGGTTTCAGCGGAAGTATCTGTGCTTCAGTTAATGAAGAACTCGTTCATGGCATCCCTGGAAGCCGCAAGCTGAAAGATGGTGACATCATCAGCATTGATATCGGCGCAAAGTATAAGGGATATCACGGCGACTCCGCCTGGACCTATCCGGTTGGATCGATTCCAGCGGAGACACAGAAGCTGCTTGAAGTAACGGAGGAATCACTCTTTCGGGGCTTGAAGGAAGCGAAACCGGGTGTTCGCCTGTCGAACATCTCTCATGCTGTTCAAACGTATGTTGAAGAAAACGGTTTTTCAATCGTACGGGAGTATGTAGGGCATGGCGTTGGGCAAGACTTGCATGAGGCACCGCAAATTCCTCATTATGGTCCGCCGAACAAAGGGCCCCGACTGAAACCCGGCATGGTACTAGCGATTGAACCGATGGTGAATGCAGGAAGTCGCTACGTCAAGACACTTGCTGATAACTGGACAGTCGTAACCACCGATGGTAAGATGTGTGCGCACTTTGAACACACGATTGCGATCACTGAAGAGGGTTACGAAGTCCTGACAAAAGCCTAGTTGTAGGTGATCCTAATGTTTGAATCCGATTCGCCCCCCGGGATAGGGCAAATTGTGCAGGTGAACAAGGGCCGTGATACAGGTGTATACGCGGTTGTCATTCATCGGTTAGATGAGAAGTTTGTTTTAATTGCGGACGGTGAACACCGGAAGTTTGACCGGCCGAAAAAGAAAAACATTCATCATTTGACTTCATGCGACTATGTATCCCCTGAAGTTCTAAATAGTATTTCTGAGACAGGACGTGTGACAAACGGAAAGCTGCGATTCGCAGTCCAGACATTTGTTAACAGCATCCTGAAAGATTGATAAAGAAGGGAGATTTGTTCGATGGCGAAAGACGATGTTATCGAAATTGAAGGTACCGTAGTTGAGACTTTGCCTAACGCAATGTTTAAGGTAGAATTAGAAAATGGTCATAATGTGCTTGCGCACGTTTCAGGTAAAATCCGTATGCACTTTATCCGGATCCTTCCTGGCGACCGGGTAACAGTGGAGTTATCTCCATATGACCTGACTCGCGGCCGTATCACTTACCGTTACAAATAATCTTTTGCACTCCGAACCACTAAGGAGGTTTAGATAAGATGAAAGTGAGACCATCTGTTAAGCCGATCTGCGAAAAGTGTAAAGTCATCCGCAGAAAAGGCAAAGTAATGGTGATTTGCGAAAATCCTAAGCACAAACAAAAACAAGGCTAATAAAGAAGGAGGTGCTCATGTAAATGGCACGTATTGCTGGAGTAGATATCCCTCGTGATAAGCGCGTTGTGATTTCTTTAACTTATATCTTTGGTATCGGTAAATCAACTTCAACTCAAATCCTTAAAGAAGCAGGTGTTTCTGAAGACACTCGCGTTCGTGATCTGACTGAAGATGAGCTTAACAAAATCCGTGAAATCGTTGACGGTCTTAAAGTAGAAGGTGACCTTCGTCGTGAAACGTCACTAAACATTAAGCGTCTAATGGAAATCGGAGCATACCGCGGTCTTCGTCACCGTCGTGGACTACCAGTTCGCGGACAGCACACGAAGAACAATGCACGTACTCGTAAAGGTCCTCGTAAGACTGTAGCGAACAAGAAAAAATAATAGGTAAAGGAGGTTTCTTCCTACAATGGCACGTAAACAACAAACTCGTAAGCGTCGTGTGAAAAAGAATATCGAAGCAGGTATTGCTCACATCCGCTCAACTTTTAACAATACAATCGTGATGATTACAGATACTCAAGGAAACGCAGTGGCTTGGTCAAGCGCTGGTTCACTAGGTTTCAGAGGATCTCGTAAGTCAACTCCATTCGCAGCACAAATGGCAGCTGAAACAGCAGCTAAAGCTTCAATGGAACACGGAATGAGAACTTTGGAAGTAACAGTAAAAGGTCCTGGTGCAGGTCGTGAAGCGGCTATCCGTGCACTTCAGGCTGCAGGTCTTGACGTAACGGCAATCAAAGACGTAACGCCAGTTCCTCACAATGGCTGCCGCCCGCCAAAACGTCGTCGTGTTTAATTTTTCTGTATAAGATCCGCTGATTCTGGTCTATACTGGAAGAGGCAATTCCTTCTTACAGAAAAGAAAGATCCAGTTGTAAAGCACAATGGGAACCGTAAACATGGGGAATTTCGGATTGATGAACTCATCAATACATCCGGGATTTCGACGTTTTGAAGGAGGGTAAATTTGAATGATCGAAATTGAAAAGCCAAAAATTGAAACGGTTGAGATCAGCGATGATGCCAAGTACGGAAAATTCGTTGTAGAGCCACTTGAGCGTGGGTATGGTACAACATTGGGTAACTCCTTGCGTCGTATCCTATTATCCTCACTTCCTGGTGCAGCAGTAACGTCAATCCAGATTGATAGCGTACTGCACGAGTTTTCAACGATCGAAGGCGTCGTGGAAGATGTTACAACAGTTATAATGAATATCAAGAAGCTGGCATTGAAGATCTATTCAGATGAAGAAAAAACACTTGAAATCGATGTTCAAGGTGATGGACAGGTAACTGCTGCCGATATCACTCATGACAGTGACGTAGAGATCCTTAACCCTGATCTTTATATCGCAACGATTGGGAAGAACGGCCATCTTCGTGTGCGTTTAACAGCATCACGCGGACGCGGTTATACACCAGCCGATCAGAACAAACGTGAAGATCTGCCAATTGGTGTGATTCCAATTGACTCAATCTACACACCTGTTTCTCGTGTAAACTATCAGGTTGAAAACACTCGTGTTGGTCAAATGACGAACTTCGATAAGCTTTCACTTGATGTCTGGACAGACGGAAGCATTGGCCCGAAAGAAGCTGTTGCTCTAGGTGCTAAGATTCTGACTGAACACCTTAATATCTTCGTAGGATTAACGAACGAAGCACAGAATGCCGAAATCATGGTAGAAAAAGAAGAAGATCAGAAAGAGAAAGTTTTGGAGATGACCATCGAAGAGCTTGACCTGTCTGTTCGTTCTTACAACTGCCTGAAGCGTGCAGGAATCAACACTGTTCAGGAGCTGGCTAACAAGTCAGAAGAGGACATGATGAAAGTGCGTAACCTCGGACGTAAATCACTTGAAGAAGTTAAGGCGAAATTAGATGAACTTGGATTAGGTCTTCGCAGAGAAGACTGATTGACCGATAGAAAGAATTTTAAAAAGGAGGGAACCCTTCATGGCTTACAGAAAGTTAGGACGTACAAGCTCTCAGCGTAAAGCACTTCTTCGTGACCTTACGACTGACCTTATCGTTAATGAGCGCATTGAAACAACAGAAACTCGCGCGAAAGAACTTCGCTCAACAGTAGAAAAAATGATCACTCTTGGAAAACGTGGTGACCTGCACGCACGTCGTCAGGCAGCTGCTTACATCCGTCGTGACATGGCTACTGTTACAAACGAAGAAGGCGAAGAGTCAACTGTATATGCTCTTCAAAAACTATTCAACGATGTAGCGCCACGTTACGCTGAGCGTCAAGGCGGATACACTCGTATCATGAAAGTTGGTCCACGTCGCGGAGACGGCGCACCAATGGTAATCATCGAATTAGTATAATTCGATGAACACACGGAGGGCGGAACAGTTAGAGCCTAACTGCTCTCGCCCTCTTTCTTTAAATCACGATTCATACGACACGACAAAAGCAGAGCGCTACGATGGGCAGGTCCGCCTGTCCCGTCTAGCTCTACGCACCTCATTCCTCCATCGTCACAATGGAGCCCGGAAAACCATACAAGCGAGTATAAGCGAGCGCATTTCCTTGAATGAGGTGCGCGCTTTTTTTGTATATAGCTGTATGAAGCTCTCGTGTTCAGATAGCTTCATAAAGTTTTATACAAAAACCTATTTAATATAAATCAGACGAGCAGGCTTTAAGGAATTGTCCTGAGCCGGTCGAGCAGAGCCAGACAGAAAGGAGTTCCGACAGGATGAGTGAAATGATTAAGCTTGAGCATGTAACCTTCAAATATCCCGGAACAGAGACAGATGTATTAAAGGATGTATCCATCTCGATTAAAACAGGGGATTGGACCGCGATTGTCGGTCACAACGGATCCGGAAAATCAACGATGGCCAAATTGATGAACGGCCTTTATTTCCCGGATGAGGGAACAATCCGCATTTCAGATATTGTATTAGAAAAAGAGACCGTCTGGGACACGCGCAAGCATATTGGCATGGTGTTTCAGAATCCTGACAATCAGTTTGTCGGGACAACCGTGCAGGATGATGTCGCGTTTGGCCTTGAAAATCACGGGATTCCGCAGGAGGAAATGGTCAAGCGCGTGCAGAGAGCATTAAAGCAGGTCCGCATGGATGAATTTCTGGATCAGGAGCCGCATCACCTGTCAGGCGGTCAGAAGCAGCGTGTTGCTATGGCAAGCGTGCTGGCGCTCCGCCCGGATATCATTATTTTAGATGAAGCGACCTCTATGTTGGATCCCGCAGGACGGCAGGAGGTTATTGAGCTTGTGCGCGAACTGAAAAAAGAGCAGGAAATGACCGTACTATCCATCACACATGACTTAGAAGAAGCAGCAAAAGCTGACCGGATCATAGTCATGAACAAAGGTCAGGTCTACCGCGAAGGGACGCCTGAAGAGATTTTTGCGATGGGTCAGGAGCTGGTGGACCTCGGACTGGATCTGCCATTTCCGCTGAAAATGCAGCACGTACTAAAGGAAAAGGGGCTGCCTGTTGGCGGATTAACCCTGACTGAAGAAGAGTTGGTGAATGAACTATGGAAATCCGTCTTGAACAAGTAGAATACCGCTATGCGGCCAATACCCCATTTGAGAAAAGAGCGCTGGAGGAAGTGAGTTTTGATATTCCCTCTGGCAGCTGTGTTGCGATTATTGGCCATACAGGGTCAGGGAAGTCCACGCTGCTGTTGCACCTGAACGCTTTATTAAAGCCTACAGGCGGCTCTGTTCAGATTGGAGACCGAACTGTAAAGGCTGGGCGTAAGGAAAAGGAATTGAAGCCGATCCGTCAAAAGGTCGGGATCGTCTTTCAGTTTCCTGAGCAGCAGCTGTTTGAAGAGACTGTGATGAAGGATATTTGCTACGGTCCAATGAACTTTGGCGTGTCAGAAGAAGAAGCACAAAAGCGTGCGCGCTACTGGATTAAAGAAGTCGGTCTATCTGAAGAAATCCTGTCCAAGTCACCGTTTGACCTGTCAGGTGGACAAATGCGCCGTGTTGCGATCGCTGGCGTACTGGCCATGGAGCCTGAGGTGCTGGTTCTGGATGAGCCGACAGCGGGACTGGATCCGCGCGGCCGGAAGGAAATGATGGAGATGTTCTACCGTCTTCATAAAGAGCGGGGACTGACGTTGATTCTTGTCACACACAGCATGGAGGACGCTGCCCATTACGCAGATAAAGTCGTTGTCATGCATAGAGGGAAAAAAGTGCATGAAGCGCCGCCACGAGAGCTGTTTGCTGATCAGGAAAAGCTGTCAGCGTGGGGACTCGGTGTACCGGAAGTCGTGAAATTCCAGCGCAAACTGGAAGAGAAAAGCGGCCGGACATTTCCGAAGCTGTGCCTGACGATGGATGAGCTGGCTGATCTGCTTAAGCAGGGAGGTGACCGCTCATGATGGAGAAAATGATTTTTGGACGCTACATTCCCGCAGACTCATTCGCTCATAAAATGGACCCGCGTGCCAAGTTGATCTTTATTTTTGCTTTTATCGCGATTATCTTCATTGCGGATAACACGTGGGGCTACCTCGTTGCAGCGGTCTTTACGTATGCAAGTATCCGTCTGTCAGGACTGACGCTGCGCTTTTTAATCAGCGGGCTGAAACCTGTGATGATCCTGATCGGATTTACGTTCCTGCTGCAGCTGTTTTTCGCAAGGGAAGGAAATCTTGTTTTTGAGCTTGGCTTTATCCGGATTTATGAAGAGGGCATCCGTCAGGCGTTCTTTATCTCAATCCGGTTTACACTGCTTGTCTTTATGACGTCATTGCTGACGCTGACGACAACGCCGATTTCGATTACAGACGGGATGGAGCGGCTGTTAAATCCATTGAAAAAAATTAAGTTCCCGGCCCATGAGCTCGCACTGATGATGTCGATTGCCCTGCGTTTTATTCCAACGCTGATGGATGAGACGGACAAAATCATGAAGGCGCAGATGGCCAGAGGCTCGGATATGTCGAGCGGACCGTTGAAAGACCGTCTGAAAGCCATTGTGCCACTGATGATCCCGCTGTTTGTCAATGCCTTTAAACGGGCTGAGGACCTCGCAACGGCGATGGAGGTACGCGGCTACCGTGGCGGTAAAGGGCGGACAAAATATCGTTTGCTGTTCTGGCACAGCCGTGACACGATCGCACTCGCTTCACTCATCCTGCTTGCAGCTGCTCTCATTGCTCTGCGCTTTATGGTGTAAGGAGTGATGAAGGTGACAAGAATTAAATGTACAGTGGCCTATGACGGAGCGGCCTTTTTCGGTTATCAGGTCCAGCCGGGCCAGCGCACGGTCCAGGGGGATATCGAAGCGGCCCTGCAGGAAGTGCATAAAGGCCGTTTTCTCCGTATCTCAGCAAGCGGCCGGACCGATGCCGGTGTCCATGCGATGGGGCAGGTGTTTCATTTTGATACTGACACGTCCATTCCGCCTGAAAAATGGCCCATCATTTTAAATCAGAAGCTGCAAAATGACATCGCCGTCTTAAGTGCTGAGGCGGTGTCAGAGGACTTTCACGCGCGTTTTAGTGTGGAAGCCAAGGAATACCGGTTTATCATCGACAGAGGGTCTGTAGCGATGCCATTCAGGCGTCATCATGCCGTTCATTATCCGTTTCCACTCGATGTCACGAGCATGCGTGAGGCGGCAGCCTGCCTCCTTGGAGAGCACGACTTCACAAGCTTCTCTTCAGCCAAAACAGAAGTCGTTGATAAAGTCAGAACGATTCACCTGATCGAGATGACAGAACACGATGCAGAGCTCATCTTCCGTGTAAAAGGGAACGGCTTTCTCTATAACATGGTGAGAATTATCGTCGGCACGCTGTTAGAGGTCGGATCGGGGAAATACGAGCCGTCTGATGTGAAGCGGATGCTTGAAGCAAAAGACCGCTCAGTAGCCGGCAAAACCGCTCCTGCACACGGTCTTTATCTATGGGAAGTCGAGTACAAAAAGTAAGTCGCAAGTGTGAAAAACGACTTATTTTAAAAAAAGTTACTAAAACAACTGAACCTGGTGTAACATCCCCTTGACATTGCCAGTCAAACATTATAAGATAGCCTATGGTATGTATTTCACCCTCAAGCAAGAACCCGGACCTTGTGATGAGTGAAGTGTTATAAATACGTCTAAATAATGAAGCGATTCATAACGATATAATCTTTTTTAGGAGGTAAACTCATGCGTACAACATTTATGGCTAAAGGCCACGAAGTAGAACGCAAGTGGCTCGTTGTAGACGCTGAGGGTCAGACTCTTGGACGTCTTGCAAGTGAAGTTGCTGCAATTCTACGCGGTAAAAACAAACCAACATTCACACCTAACGTTGATACTGGTGACTATGTGATCATCATCAACGCTGACAAAATCCACCTTACTGGTAAGAAGCTTTCTGACAAGATCTACTACCGTCACAGCATGCACCCAGGTGGTCTTAAACAGCGTACTGCATTAGAAATGCGTACGAAGTACCCACGTCAAATGCTGGAGCTTGCGATCAAAGGTATGCTTCCAAAGAATTCTCTTGGACGTCAAATGATCAAGAAGCTTCACGTATATGCCGGCACTGAGCATCCACATCAGGCACAAAAACCAGAAGCGTATGAACTACGCGGTTAATTCATTTTAAGAGGAGGGAATTATCTTGGCACAAGTTCAATATATCGGAACAGGCCGTCGTAAGAGCTCTGTTGCACGTGTACGTCTAGTACCAGGTAACGGACAGATCGTTGTTAACGGTCGCGACGTTGAAAACTACATTCCATTCGCTACACTACGCGAAGTAATCAAGCAACCACTTAACATTACTGAAACTCTAGGCAACTACGATGTTCACGTAAACGTTAATGGTGGTGGATACACTGGACAAGCTGGAGCAATCCGTCACGGAATCTCCCGCGCACTTCTTACAGTAGATCCAGAATTCCGCGGCTCACTTAAGCGCGCAGGTCTTCTGACTCGTGATGCTCGTATGAAAGAGCGTAAGAAGCCAGGTCTTAAAGGTGCCCGTCGTGCGCCTCAGTTCTCAAAGCGTTAATTTTTATTACCGCACACAAAAACCCTCAGCTTATGCTGGGGGTTTTTTAATATACTAAATGCTGTCGAATTTCATTGTAAAGGTTAGCGATCGTTGTTCAGGTATATATCTTTTGTATTTTCATATTCTCTTACACATAACGTGAGGAGGAAATGATCTGAAAAAGGGTGCCGTTTTAATTGGTTTAATCATTTTGATCTTATTAATCGGTATGATCAATATTGTTAATTATTTTGATCATATGGTTGGTGAGCAAAAAGCTGTTAGTTCACAAATAGAAAAAAGCGATAAAATAATGAGCGATATAAAAATGATTAAACTTCAGGAACAGATAGTAAAAAAACTAAAACAAGAAGGCTATACTCCTACCGGCACATTTGGTTTTTCGATCTCAAGCTTTGAGAAAAAATCAATAACAATAGATTTATTAGAAATACCAAAAGAGAAAACAGCTGCTGAAATAGAGATACATAAAATAGTGAATGAGATATTTCAAGAGAATGAATTAGGCCTATTCGAGATCACTATACAGTGAATCATTTTAATCATCGTAGCTAATTAAGTCCTGAATGTCTGCGGGAGCGCATATACTCTCCTCATAATAAGGGGGACTGTCATGCGCAAAAAGATTATTATGGTGATGCTGCTTACCGTTGTATTAGGGACAGGCCTTGGAGCGGGCTTGTATGCAATAGAGGAATGGAGGCTTCCGCTGTCGGGAAAAGTGATCGTGCTTGATCCCGGACATGGCGGACCGGATGGCGGAGCGACCTATGAAACCATCCTTGAGAAAAATTTAACGCTCTCCATTGCACGACAGCTTCAGGCTTATTTAGAGGAGCAGGGGGCAATTGTACGCCTGTCGCGGGAGAAGGATGAGGATTTGGCAGATGCCGCAACAAAAGGCTTCAGAGACCGCAAACGTGAGGATCTAAAAAAGCGGCTTGAACTGATCAACGACCGTGATAACGACCTCTTTATCAGCATTCATCTCAACGCCATCCCCGAAACACAGTGGAAAGGCGCGCAAACCTTTTACACGGAATTCAATGATGATAATAAACGGCTGGCGCTGTTTATCCAGCATGAATTAAAACGCCACCTGCCGAATAATACTCGTAAAGCCAAATCGATAGACGGCATTTACGTGCTGAGTCATGCAGAAACACCGGGTGTACTCGTCGAGGCAGGGTTTCTCTCCAATCCGGAGGAACGCTACTGGCTGTTAAAGGATGACTATCAGCAACGTGTAGCTGCTGCTGTGTACATTGGGATTTTAAGACACTTTTCGAAGGAAGAAGAGCCGCCTGAGTAAGACGTCACCCTTCACCTATGTTATACTGACATAGATGAAAACGAATTCACAGAAGGGGTGTCACGTCTTGGTAACAGAACAACAGGTACGCGAATTGCTCGGTTCAATGAATGATCCGATTTTACATACGACGCTTGCAGAAACGGAAGGAATCGTGGAAGTAAGCATCAAGGAAGAGAAAAATCACGTCAGCGTCAAAATCGCACTCGCAAAAACAGGCACAGCGGAACAAATGCAGCTGCAAATGGCCGTTGTAGATGCGCTGAAAAAAGCCGGTGCAGAAACAGTCGGCATCCGCTTCACAGAGCTTGAGCCTGAAAAACTCGAGAAGTTCCGTGGTAAACAGGGAGATGCAGTCGAAGATAATTTGCTCTCACCAGGAAATAAGGTTCAATTCATCGCCATCGCAAGCGGAAAGGGTGGCGTCGGTAAATCCACCGTATCCGTCAACCTCGCAGTCGCACTGGCCCGCGCCGGTAAAAAAGTCGGCCTGATCGATGCAGATATCTACGGTTTCAGCGTGCCGGATATGATGGGTATCAACAAGCGCCCAGTCGTCCGCGGCGAGCGCATTATTCCAGTTGACCGCTTTGGCGTAAAGGTCATCTCTATGGCCTTCTTCGTAGAAGACAACGCACCTGTCATCTGGAGAGGCCCGATGCTCGGCAAAATGCTGAACAGCTTCTTCACAGAGGTAGAGTGGGGAGAGCTTGACTACCTGCTGCTTGACCTGCCACCGGGAACGGGCGACGTCGCACTCGATGTACACGCAATGCTTCCATCAAGCAAGGAAATCATCGTGACAACACCGCACCCGACAGCAGCCTTCGTCGCAGCCCGTGCCGGTGCAATGGCCCTGCAGACAGAGCACTCGATCCTGGGCGTTGTCGAAAACATGTCCTTCTATGAAAGCAAAAAAACCGGCGAGCGCGAATTCGTATTCGGTCAGGGCGGCGGCGAAAAGCTTGCCGAAGAGCTTCGCACAGATCTCTTAGGAAAACTTCCGCTCCAGCAGCCTGACTGGGATGAAAACGACTTCGCCCCATCCGTTTATGGAGCCGATCACCGTCTCGGCAACATCTACGCCGATATTGCACAACAAGTCATCGACCGCACCACATAAAAAAAGGAGAGCTGAGGCTCTTCTTTTTTTGTGGGCTTTATGTGGGAAGTGGCATTTTAGGATGGAGATCCTGGTTTTGCCGCGGCCCCGGGTGAATCAGGCGGCTCGAAAATAGCTGATCATCTATAGGCCAAATGACATTAAACTCACGAATTCTAAGCTAAGCTCACGAACCCGCCGCCTAACCTCACGAACTCCGCGTCTAACCTCACGAACTCCGGTCGTAACCTCACAAACTCCACCCCCAACCTCACATTCCCCACATCAAACCCATCTCCATCACGGACTTCCGCCGCCATTCCCACTGTCTGTCCCGCCATCTCCGTCTGTTCCGCCACCCTGACTGCCACCACCGCCACCTTCACCCTGCGATGCTTGTGGACCTTCCTGTGTCCCACTGGCCTGTTCTTCACCGCCCATCTCTTTTGCGGCATTCATCAACAGATCCTGCATTTCCTTTTTAACGAGTGGGCTTTCCATCATTTCCATCATGATTTTTTTGGTTTCTTCTTTATATTGCTGGCTCGTCAGCACGGACATCGTTTGTTCGTGCATAGCGGGATCTTTCATGAGCTCGAGCATCATCTTCTGATATTCGGGATCCTTCATGAGTCCCTTCAGCAGATCTTTCTGCTCTGTCTGCATGCTTTTGGCAAGGGTCTCGGCAAACTGGGGGTCGTTGAAGGTGTTCTTCCAGAAGTCCTGACCTTCCTTGGACAATAAAGTCGTTTCGATGGACTGTTTGACAACATCCTGGTCGAGGACGAGCTCTTTTTTCAGCTCTTCGTCTGCTAAAAGCTCCTGAACGGCTTTCTTGCCTTCACTCGTTTTTAACAGGTCAGTGACCATTTGCTTTGTTTCTTCATAGCTTGTTTTTTCGTTGCCGGAGCAGCCTGATAGGAGCAGGGCAGCTAAGGCTACAGCACCTAATTGTTTACGCATGAATTCACCTCCATTCTCACGGTCATTTGTTTTCTTATCGTGACCTGAAATCCTGATTTTATGCACGTTCACACGACGGTCATGGATTTTTAAGGGATCGACTGGTACAATCGAATGAGAATGTGTATTTTCAGATTTGGAGGATAGAGACGTGACCATACGAAATTGGATCCGTTTTTTTGTGATGACATTGCTTGTAGGCGGTGTCACAACCGGTGTTGTTGGGATTACTGTCCGCTGGGATGAGCTCACTACTCAGCTTGCGGGTGAAGATACGGTTGAATTAATTTCAGTTGTCGTCTGGATGATCGGTGTCGGGATGACGTTTAGCGTATTAAGCCAGATGGGGTATTTTGCATACTTAACGATTCATCAGTTCGGACTCGGGATTTTCCGTTCACTGAAGCTATGGAATCGGGTGCAGTTAGTGATTACAGCATTTGTTTTATTTGATCTTGTGTATTTCCGTTTTGATGCGTTTGCTGATGAAGGGGATTCATTACTGCCATACTTCAGTTTAGCGGTATTCCTGCTGGTTGTGGGGATCATCGTAGCGCTGTTGAAATCAAAGCAGGCCGGGAATAAAGCGCTGTTTCCATCCACGCTCTTTTTCATGGTCGTGGTGACGACGCTTGAATGGCTGCCGGTGCTGAGAAGTAATGAAAACTACTGGCTGATTACAATTATGTTCACGCTGATTGCGACGAATGCCTATCAGATGCTCGCACTGCCAAAATATAATAAGCGGTCACAAAAGGATCGTGAAGAGCGGCTCGCACGAAAAGCAGCCCGCGAAAAAGAAGCAACAGCAAAGTAAAGCATGCCAACATGGTGTGCTTTTTTTCGTGTTTTCCTTTCTTTCGTCCTGTCAAAAAGGTCTTATGATCACATACATGAATCCTCTTCACAATGAAAATTTGTTAAATATAGCCACCATCATATTAATAACTACTTATGTAACGCCAAATTTCACCTTCAAACCTCTCGAAATCAAGATTTTTTCCACGCTCTTCCAAACAAAAATCGTTCTAAGGTCCGGTAATTTGTAATGTTTGTTACAAAATTCGAATTAATTTAACGGAAATCGAAGTAAATTCCAACGAACCTCCTATGATCCAAAAAAAATTCATGAAACTTATGTCCCTTACATCTTTCAGACCACCTGGACTATCTTCTTTCCTCAAAACGCCCAAATTTCACCACGATTTGACAGTGTTCAAAATTTCCATTAAAAACAGTGATAGCTAATTCAGCGCATTTCGGGAAAAATGAATTTCCGACACTAATGTCATATTAGTTGGCGCTAATGTGAATACATTGTACTAAATTTCACTTATTTGGGAAAGTGAGGAAGATAGCGATGATTGAGTCAAAAAGAAGGGCCTTAATCTTCTTTATTATCGCAGCACTATTCGCTGCAGCTGCCGGCTATTTTACCTTACAGAAGGTGAGAGAGCTGAACTCGGATCTCGGCACGATGGTCACCGTTTATGTGGCGGGTGCAGATATTGCGGCACGGGACGTCATTACACCGGATAGCGTGGCAGCGGAAAGCATTCCGCAGAAGTTTGTCACATCAGAGCACATTCAAAATCCTGATGAGCTCATGAATAAGGTATCGGTTGTTCCTTTATCAGAAGGAGATGTGATTTCTAAAAACATGCTGAAGGAAGCGTCAGCTGTTACAGAAGAAAATAACCGGCTTGTGACGTTAATGTCATCAGAGCGCGTATTTTTTGATGAACCGCTTGAGCCGCTCGACCGTGTCGACATAATCGTGTCGAATCGGACAGATGAAGGAAATCAGACAGAGATCTTTATGAAGGATGTCAAAGTCGCACGTGTAGCCAGCGAGGAAGGAAATTTTTCAGGGGTACAGGTAGAAATCTCACTCGATCAGACACCTGAACTCATCCATATGCAAAACTACGCAGACAGTGTCCGCATCATTAAAGCCAACGTAGGACTCGCTAATCAGGAGGTTGCAGGTACATCGCAGGAAGCTGAGGAAGCACCGCCTGAAGAGGAGCCGGCAGAAGCAGAACAGCCGGCAGAGGAGAAAGCGGAAGAAAAACCGCCTGCTGAAGAAAAGAAAGAAGAGCAAAAGCAGGATTCCGGAGAATAAGTCGCGGGTGAGGAGGAAAAGCCATGGAAGAATTGGATGTACTCATAATAGGAACAGAAGGCACACTCGTGTCGACCATCCGGACACGTTTACCGGAACATTTAAAAACCGAAGTGCTTGACCCGTCACATTTACGATCAGAGCTGAAAAATAAACAGCCAAAGGCCGTCCTGCTGTTACATGGGGATGCCGATATTGAGCGGGTTGCACTGCTTCAGTCTGAACAGCTCCACGCACCGATTATCTTCATTCACGAGACGCATGATTTCCAGCTGTTCCGTGATCTGGTGAGAAGAGGCGTTACGGATTATCTCGTATTACCGGAGGATCTTGGTGGACTCGGTGACCGCGTGGAGACGATTGTATCCCGCGCTTCAGCGGAACAGCCGAAAGAGCAGCTGTTCAAACGCGGTAACGGTAAGGTATTTGCTTTCTACAGCGGGAAAGGCGGCAGCGGGAAAACGTTCTTGAGCACAGCCTTCGCCCAGACGTTGAAGCTTGAGTCAACGGCCCAGGTCATCTATATCGACCTGAACCTCCAGTACGGAGGCGGAGAGACGTTTCTCGGGATTGAAGCGAACCGCACGATCATGGATCTTGAGCCGGTTATTGATGAAGTCAGTGAGCATCATTTGAAAAACGTATCGGAAAAAGAGCCGTTTTCAAAGCTCGACCTGCTGATCAGTCCGCGTGACGCTGAAATGGCCGAGCGGCTGACAGAGGATTTTGTCACGAAAGTGTTGCGGGCATGCAGACGCAGCTACGATTTTATCATCATTGATCTGCCGTCCAATATTGACGAGCGGACCTACGGGGCACTGGTAGAGGCGGATAAAGTGTTTTACACGATCGCCCTTGATACCCCGTCGATCCGGGTACTGAAGCACGTGGAAAACCTGTTTCAGAAGCTCGGGATTCCAACAGAGGACCGCTTAGAGCTCGTGTTAAATGAAATCGGCAAAGAAAATGAGCTGTCGAAAAAAGATTTGGAACGCTTTGTCACGTACCCGCACGCTGCAGAAATCAGACGCGATATTAAAGGGGTGCAGGCTGCGATTAATAAAGGACAGCCGATCCGGAAAGAGCCGAAGGAGAAGAAAATGATCCCGGCAGCGAAGGATCTGCGCAAATGGGTGAGATCGATGCTGAAGTAAGGAGGGAAACACGATGTCACTATTCCAACGGAGCAAACGTGAACAGGCAGAACAGCCGCGCAAGGAAGCCGCGCAGGCCGTCATGACGCCTTATCTTGAGGAATTACTTGAGCATTATAAAACGAGGCTACTTGCAGAGACGAACCTCGAGCAGTTAACCGCAGCGGATGAGCATGAACGACGCCTGTCCATTGAGCGGCTCGTCAATCAATTCATGCTGGAAGAAAAGGTCGTCATTCCAAGAGGGGACCGTGAAGTGCTCATGTCCCGTCTGATCGATGAAAGTGTCGGCTTCGGACCGCTTGAGCAGCTGCTGAAGGACCCGTCAATCACGGAGATTCTCGTAAACGGACCAAAGGAAGTATTCATTGAGCGCAATGGACAGCTTCAGGAGTCCACAATCACTTTTAAGGATGATGCGCACGTGCGTCACATCGTCGACCGCGTCATTGCCCCGCTCGGCAGAAGAATTGATGAAAGCTCGCCGATGGTCGATGCACGCCTGCCGGACGGAAGCCGTGTGAATGCGGTCATCCCGCCGGTCAGTCTGAATGGGACACTCATTTCCATCCGTAAGTTCAGACAGGACCCGATCGAAATGGAGGACCTGCTCGGATTTGGCTCGCTCAGTGAACCGATGGCTGAATTTATCCAGGCCATTGTCGAAGCAAAGATGAACGTGCTCATCTCAGGAGGAACAGGGAGCGGGAAAACGACTCTCTTAAACGCAGCAGCAAAAGCCGTTCCGCCAAAAGAGCGGGTTATCACGATTGAGGATTCCGCAGAATTAAGGCTGAACCGGTCAAGCGTGGTCGGACTTGAAGCCCGTCCGCCGAACGTGGAAGGAACCGGGGAAGTCTCGATCCGCCAGCTTGTGAAAAACGCCTTGCGGATGAGACCGGACCGGATCATTGTCGGAGAGGTTCGTGGTCCTGAGGCCTTCGATATGCTTCAGGCGATGAATACAGGTCACGAAGGCTCACTCACCACCGTTCACGCCAACTCACCGTCAGATGCGATTAACCGTGTTGAAGGGATGGTTGTCATGGCCGGTATGGACCTGCCTACTCACATCATTCGCGAATACATCGTCGGCGCACTCGACATGATCGTGCAGGCAGAGCGGCTTGGTGACGGTAAACGTAAGATCGTCAATATTTCTGAAGTGTATGTAGATGAACACAATCAGGTGAAGCTGCAGGACATTTTCGTGTTCAAACGGACAGGCACCGGAAAAGACGGAGAAGTGCTCGGTCACTTTGAGCCGACCGGCATCGTTCCGAAATGCGTGGAGCGACTGAAGCTGTTTGGCATCGAATTCGATCAGCGTCTCTTTCAAAAAGGAGGCGAGCCGGTATGGACATAATCATTGCCGTCCTGTTCGCCTCAGCCGCCCTGTCACTCATCCTGATGGTGTACTTCTTCCTTGATTACAGAAGACACAAGCAGGACTGGAAAAAGAAAATGCGGACATGGTACCCGGAAGAAAAACGCAAAAGCGCCATCAGCGTCCTCGGTGACAGATATGACCAGTCACCATCATCTGAGAAGCTTCATCGTAAGCTGCAGATGGCGAATGTAACGCTGCTGCCTTCTGAATATATTGGAATTCATGTACTTGGTTTTCTATTGTTGTTTGTGGTTTTTAATATGATTTTCAGTATGAGTGCACTTGTCAGTTTACTCATCACAGCAGGTATTCTTGGTGCGGGACATTTCCTCTTGTTCTATATGAGAAAGAATCGTTACGAGGAACGTTTCAATGAACAGCTTAGTGAAATTTGCAGGCTGCTTTCCAATGCATCAAAAAGTGGAATGACAGTGACGCAGGGAATTGATCTGGTGGCTCACGAAATAAATAGTCCAGCAAGAGAAGAGTTTAAGAGAATGTCTTACGAGTTGAAGCTCGGTGTTCCACTTGAACAGGTATTAAGAAAAGTTCAGGAGCGAAATGCTTCCCGTGACTTTCAACTGTTTGCGGCTACTCTACTCATCCAAAAGAAAACGGGTGGTAATTTAGCCTCTACACTTGAAACGATGGCCCATACACTTGAGGATCGCAAGGTGTTACATCAAACCATTCGCACCATGACATCCGAACAAAGGTACA
Source organism: Jeotgalibacillus aurantiacus (assembly GCF_020595125.1). Taxonomy (NCBI): domain Bacteria; kingdom Bacillati; phylum Bacillota; class Bacilli; order Caryophanales; family Caryophanaceae; genus Jeotgalibacillus; species Jeotgalibacillus aurantiacus. Next base: position 11,782 of record NZ_JACNMS010000008.1, on the reverse strand, counting down.
TTTCAATTATTGTTCCTGCGATGCCAGTGTTTATCTTACTGATGATGAATAATATCATGGATGGTTTCACGGATCCTCTGACAACAACACCTGGAATCGTCATTATGATTCTTTTCGTTCTGGGTATCATTTTATCGTTCTTCCTGATCCGGAAGATTACGAATATAAAAGTGTAGGTGATTAATATGGATGCACTGATTATATTATGCGTCATTTTATTTTGGTTTTTAGTCGTTTTGGGGCTGCGAAATTGGTCAGCTTACATTAAGGAAAAGCGTGAGCTACTTGTGCACGTTTCTGATGTGACACTGGTCGATGCTTTTGAAAAAAAGGAAAAAAAGAGAAAACAGCAGGCAGGCTTGATTGACAAAGTTACTAAGTTCGCAGACGAATTTGCTGATTTGGGACAGAGGATAAACTTCTTTAGTGAGAATTTAGATGTTGCGGATTGGTTGAAAAAGTCAGGTAATCGATATGAATTGACGGTTGCCCGTTTCCAGGGGATTAAAATGATGTTTCTGACAGCAGGATTTTTCCTTGGGATGCTTCTCTTTATATTAGGGTTTCCTTTTTCAGAATTCGGCATTGTACTGATTCCACTCCTTGGATACTTTTTACCGATTATTCTGATTAAACAACAGGTTAAGCAAAGGCAGGAAGCGCTAAGACAGGATCTACCGGATTTTCTGGATACCATCAGTACAAGTTTGCAGGCGGGAGTTAGCTTGGACCAGGCTTTGAGGGAGGTGATTCGCTTTTTTGATGGTCCGCTCAGAGAAGAATTCACCAGATTTATACAGGAAATCGACTTGGGAGTTCAAAGGGAACAAGCCTATCGTAATTTATTGGAGAGAAATAATAACCAGCAGTTTCAGCAATTAATTAAATCACTTCTCCAGGGAATGAAGCTGGGTGTCCCAGTAGCACAAACCTTTAAAGTTCAGGCAGAGGATATGCGTGAGCTCAGACAGGAGCAAGTAAAAGAGCTTGCTGCCAAGGCTTCCCCTAAAGTAACACTCGTCACGACCTTTATCGTCGCACCAGTATCAATTCTAATGGTTGCCGGTCTGATGATATTGAACATGATCTATGGTGATAACAGCATTATGAATCTATTTTAACTAACAGGAGGAAATGAAAATGAAAAAACTAAATGAATGGTATTTTAAAGCAATGAATGCTGCAGCGTCAAAGGTAAATAACGAAAGAGGTTCTCAAACACTTGAGTGGTTGGGGATTGCGGCAGTTGTCGTAATTGTTGTTGGTGTTATTTCTCAGGCATTTGCAGGAGACTCGGGAATTGGGGATGCGATCAAATCTAAGTTCGAAGAGTTCATTGATTCAATCGGATAAAGCAGATTTCTTTTTGGGAGGGCTTCTATGAAAAAGCATTATTGGATTCCTGCGGCTGCATTGTGTTTAGTGCTTGCAGCCTGTCAGGATCAGGAAGAGCCTTTAGAAAGCGCTCAAAATAGCGAGCAAGAGCAACAGGTATCAGAAAATGATCCTGAGCAAGAAGTGGCTGAGAATGAGGAATCAGTGGAGCAGGATGTTATTGGAAGTATCAAGTCTTTAAACTTATCCGAGCCACCTCAGTCATTAGAAGAGTTAATTAATCAACAATCCGGGCCTTTGGGCAATGTCACGCTAAATACATCTGATGAGGACCTGAAGAATCAATTTCTAGAAGCGTTTGGAGATATTCCTGCCTTGCCTGAAGACGCATCAGAAGAGGAACTGGATGCGTATTTTTCGCTTATCTATCAACTGACAGCCTATGAGTTTCCGGATCCAAAGGATATCAGTGACCAAATGAGATTCGCACTTTCAGGAACTCCTGAGGCAGACCCTAAATTCCAGTTTAAAGAAAACTACAATGTTGAGATTATTCTGGATGCCAGTGGCTCCATGGGTGCTTATGTTGGAGACCAGACAAGGATGGAACAGGCAAAAGAAGAAATCAACCGATTCTTAGCTTCCGTTCCTGAAGAAGCGAATGTTTCACTTCGTGTTTATGGACATAAAGGAACAGGTGACGAGGCAGATAAAGCCATGTCATGTGCTGCAGTAGAGGAAGTGTATGAGCGAGGCACGTATGACGAAGGAGCTTTTCAGGATGCTTTAAATCAGTTTGAGCCTGCAGGCTGGACACCAGTGGCTGGTGCTCTGGAGTCATCTGCTGAAAGCTTTTCAGATTTGAGCGGTGAGGAAAATACAAATCTCGTCTATCTTGTCAGTGATGGAATTGAAACGTGTGACGGAGATCCGGTAGCAGCTGCCGAGGCATTTGCTGATAGTAATGTGTCCCCGATCATCAACGTGATTGGTTTTAACGCAGATTCTGAAACGCAGGAGCAACTTCGTCAGGTCGCTGATTCTGCAGGAGGTTTGTTCACAAACGTCAATAATGCGGATCAATTGAGAGAAGAGTTCAGTCAGACGGAAAAGATTCTTCAAAATTGGCAAAGGTGGAAGCTTGATGCAAGTACTGACGTGAGGAATCAGTCCAACGACGCTTCGTTTGCGATTACTCGTTTCTCAAATACTTGGGGATCATCAGCTCGTGAACAGTGGCTTTCCCTCTATGACGCAAATCGAATTCTTCGTGAGGAAGGAAAGATGACACTTGAGCAACAAAAAGAGCTGGAGCAAAGAGCAGATGAGGTAAAAGCGTTAGCAGAACAAGGTCAGGAAACGCTTAAGACTGAACTCGAAGACTTGAGAGAACAGGGCATCGAAGAACTTGAACAAAGAATTGAAGAGCTCTACCCGGATGAGGCAGAGTAAAACGGGCAGCCCCCGTTTTCCCACTTGGTTTTAACAGGAGCAAGTGGGAAAGCGGCTGGAAAGAAGGGAGGAAAGCGAATGAAGAATTGGATCAAGGAGCGGCTGGATGAGCGGGGATCTATGACGATTGAATTTTTAGGGATGATCCCGCTTGTCTTTATAGTCATTATGATCGCGTGGCAGTTTATTGCGGGTGCTCATGCTGTCATTTTGGCAGAATCGGCGGCCAATGAAGCGGCGAAGGTATATTCCGTTACTGCAGAAGCATCAGAAGCGTCAGCCGCCGCTGAACAGATTGTCAGTGCAGGAGGTCAGCACGTTGGATTTGCAGGGGCACCGATTTCAGGAACGGACCAGTTTTCTGCTGCTGTTTCAGTCGATATCGCACTTGTCTTTCTTCCGGCTAAGCTCTTTCCGAACGGGAAGCCAACCTTTACCTACACGGCTGACACCTCAGGGAAGGTGATAAAGTAATGAATTGGTTAAAGGAAGAACGTGGAAACATCACGATTTTTGTACTAGGTCTGCTGATCATTTTAATGGCATTATTTATTCTTGTGCTTAACTTCTCAGGTGCCCTTGTTGCAAAAGAGCAGGCAAATACGGCTGCACAACAGGCGAGTTTAGCAGCTACGGCAGAACTCTATGAACAGCTTGCAGAAGCAATTGATGAGTATGAATCAGAGATCATCGGCCTTGTAGACTCTTATCCAGAGAGCATTGACGAGAAAATCGAAAAAGAAATAGATCGGCTTTCCGGTGGTGAAATGAGTGGCTACTCGCTAAATGAAATTCGTAATAAAGCAATGGACCGGGTTGTGACAGAAGAGATTTCTAAAGGACTTGGTGATGATCTTTTACGCGAAAAAATTGAAGAAGAGCTCGAGTTTGACTGGTCTCTGGAGATGAGAGAAGCTGCCAGGAGTGCGATTTTAGCAAATGGCGGGACTCTTGAAGAGGCAGAAGTCATTTTCTTTGATGATGGACAGATTGTTGTCCGTGCTTCTCATGATATTGAAACTACACAATATCAAAACTGGTTCGCTGGAATTAGTGAACAAATTGGACGAACCTCGGCCGGACCCGAGCTTGAGTTTGTTAAAGAACTTGAGGGTTGGGACAGCCGTAACTTTAATCTTCAATAAGGAGAGATCAGACATGAAGAAATATAAACGATGGAAACGTGTATATACTCTATTAATCATTTTGTTCACCGTTTTAATGACTGCAGAATTATTAGCGTGGTTGGTTTCTGACGGAGAATTCCCATTTGCAACGCTTGGTATTACAGCTCTTATATTCGGATATCGTTCCCATCACCTTAACCAGCTCAAGGAACAGGCATCCTGAAAGGAGACGATCTAAATGGATCATCCAATACGTTCAGCATTTTCTTTTTTCAGTAAGAAGTATGAACGGATCTTGCTGATTATTCTACTTGTCCAAATTCCTTTGCTGACACTCTATTTTTTCTTCGCTAATTACATGTATGCGGTTGTACCGAACTTTGGAACAGCCTTTAGCGCTGCAGATATTTATAATGCCTATTTTATGATCATCCTATTCTTTGTTGCTCAAATCCCATTTATCTACTATTGGCATTATGAGGAATCGGGAGAAGAAAAGCCCTTTCGACTGGCCATCTTACAGTCCGTAATTAGAGTGTTTCACTTTTTTGTTTTTGCTGTATCAATAGGTGCTTTAATTACGCTGGGTCTAGCAGTATTTGTACTCCCGGGTCTGATCATTATGGCAATGTTTATCAGCGCACCATTAATCGCGATTACCGAAAACAAATCCGTATGGAAGTCAGTTAGAGAAAGCATTCAGCTTTTTAAAAGGCATCATTGGAAATTGCTATTACTTATTATCGCATTCAGCTTAATAGAGTTTGTTTTGTCATTTATGGTTCAGGTGTTCATTTTAAATATTACAACCTCTTATTTGGCGGTAGTGTTGAGTCATTTGTTTATTAATACGATCTTCTTTCCTCTGTTTTATTTAACACTGGCTTTTCTAGTTGCGAAATGGAGAAAAGATCTTGGACTTTATGCAATTGAAGAAAGCTCAGTAACGATTTAAACAAAGGGGAGATAGGCTATGAATAAGCTGCTAAAAAAACTACCAGCTATTATTGTCATATTATTTATTGTTTCTCAGTCCTTTCTATATTCCTCTGCCTACGGAGTGAGTCCATGGTCAGGAAATTCTTGGACGGGAAATGACTGGTCTGGCAGCCCGTGGGAAGGGAACTCATGGGAAGGAAACTCCTGGAGTGGTCAGGAGTGGCAAGGTAACACATGGAATGGTCAGGAATGGCAAGGAACAGACTGGAATGGTGAAATGGGTGGTCAGGGGAGCGGATTTAATGGAACCGAATGGCAAGGTGTACCTTGGTCATATGCTCCATGGGGACCAAACGCAGGTCCGGTAGCTCCAGGTTTTGAAGGAGGAGCGGGTACAGTTCCTGTTCCTCCATACCTTAGTCCGATGAACCCGGGAGCCGGGGGAGTCAATGTTGGGGGGACATTGCCCAACGGTACAGTTGTTGCCCCTGGAAATGTGGTCATGCCGAACCCTTACGCACCTGGAACATCTTTGTATCCCGGAATGATCAATCTATTGCAGCCTGGTGGATATGATCTCAATGGTAATTCAGTAACAGCAGGAAGCTCAGATCCAGCCGAAATAAAAAAACCAAAATGGGTTGAAGTAACAGAATACCTGACCAAAGATGTTGTTTTTGGACAGGTAGGACTTGCTACATCAGCTCTCCAGAAAGGCGAAAATTTTGGATTTAACGATGTAAGAAGTTTTCATAGTGCTGTTATTTGGGGTGGCTTAAAGTTAGGCCTTGGAGAAAACGAAACGTTTAAATTTGTTGATGATACAATTACTTCAGGTACGATCATAAAAGATGGTTACCAAGCAATACAAAAAATACAAACTATTAATCAAGCGAATCAAACGGCTCAAGCAGGTGCGGGTGTAACACAAGCGATGCAAGCAGCAGGAGGTGCTGTTTCAACAGGTGCCAATGCAGCGACTGCTTCAGCGGGCATGGGTGTTTTAACGAAATTTAACATTGCTACTGCTTCGGTAGGAACATTCTTTGGTGCTGTTGATACCGGCTTTAAAACAGCGAATGCGGTTGAAGTGTTCAATTCAGATGCAGCAACGACTGAGAAAGTGTCTGCAACAGCAGATGCAACTGCTTCATTGGGACAAACCATTATGAGCGCAGGTGTAACAGCAGGATTTTTCCCCGGTGGCCAGGCTGCAGCTCCATTTCTTATAGCTGGAGGTGCTATCTTATGGGGTGGCTCGAGACTCGTTAAGCTTGCTGCAGATAATTGGGGTAGTATTAAGAAATTCGGAAGTGATTTTAAGAGCGACCCACTTAAAGCAACAGGTGACCTTGCAAAAAATACTTACGAAGGTGCAAAAGATAAGCTTTCGAGCGGATGGAACTCAGTTAAAGGCTTGTTCGGAAACTAATGATAAAATAGGAGGTACAATCTGAATTTATTTAGATTGTATCTTTTCTTCTATTCAAGCAGAAAGTGAAGGTGACGTATATGATTCAAGAACATCAGCAAGCAGTAAAAAAAGCACCAAAATATAAAAAACTATTTGAATTAATTGAAGTTTCTCCAAATGCATACGAAAAGAATGGCGTTTTATATTTCGAAGCGATTTATACAAATAAAAAGGGCAAAAAAACAGGAAGTGCCATCATACCGGTTAATGGTTCAGCTAATGAAGAGGATGCTTTCGAAGCACATAAGCATTTATCAGTTTATAATGCAGAAATTGCAACAATTTATGGTATTGGTGGAACGTATCTGGTAGATGATTCTCTGAAAACTGAACCAATATCATTATTAAAGAAAGAAACACATCCTGACATTGTTAAGGGAAGAGAAGAAATTGAGAAGTTCTATGAATTTGAACGTCTTTTTGTAAGAGAGTTTCAGGAGGCTTCAACGTTTTATAAGGATCCGAAAATAATAAAACTAGATGATTTTCACTATCTTTGTGAAAAAGCAAGCCGGATGGATGTCTATTCTTTTAATATATTGAAAATATTATTAGACGAACAGAAAATTTTCGCTAACTGGAGAACAGCGATGAAGGAAGAAGGCTTGTGGGAAAAGCTATCGAAGGATCAGCACCTTTATTACAATGGATTAATAGATGAGACATTTAGAGTGAAACAAACACTGAAATCACATACTCTAATAGCTGGTGAAACTGTAGAAGAACAATTTAAAAACAGACTGCAGGATACGCTAGCACACAATAAAAAAATGGAACTTGTGTATAGAGAACAGCTACGATGGCCTAAAGTTAAATAAACATTTGAAATGGTACTTTGCTAAGCACCTTTTGAGGCGGTGATCTATATGGAAAAAGAAAAAGAGTTAATCTATCAACATGCAAAGAAATACAAAAAGTTGTTTGAAAAAATTGCGGTCAATCCATATATCTATGAAGTGAATGGTAATCGTTATCGTCAGGTTATTTTTAAAAATAGAAATGGCAAGACTACGGCAACGGCTATTATCGCACCTTCAAACAATAACGAGGATGAAGCAAGAAAAGCGCATGACCCTTTAACTTTATATGGAGCGACAGCATCTGGCATTTACTTAGGTGGAAAAGGCCGTGCTGCCATGTCACCGAATATTCTTAATCCATTATTGATTGCCCTAAGCAATGTCGAGGATCCCGAAATTCAAAAAGGAGTCGAAAAATTTGCCGAGTTGAGAAATTTACATCAACAGTTCAACGACAGATTCCAGGAAGCCCAAACGAACTTCGACGCCGTTACAGTCGTCACAGAAGAGGACCTGGCCTATATCACAGAAAAGTCAGCACAATTGAGCGTCCTTCATGATCAATTAACAAAGATTATGACAGATGATGTCCCGTTTTTCATTGAATGGAGAAAAAGGTTAAAGGAGAAAGGAATTTGGGGGAGTGTTCCTTTACACTCTAAAGGATTCATTGAACAAATGATCAGCAGTCATCACAAGTCTAAAGCAAAAAGAGCAGAGCTTCCGGCTGTTGAAGGAGATACGTATGAAGAACGTGTTGCTTTTACTATAGAGCGGCTGAACAGGGAAGAAAGAAAAATATTAGACAGTCATATCAAAACACTACGTTGGCCAAAGATGTAAGCAAAACCGGGAGATGATTCTTCCGGTTTTCAGTTTATTTAAAAATCCACATTCGGTTAAAAATATCAGCTTTCATCTTCTATCAAAAGCACTCCAAATCCTTTATACACGTCCTTTAACAAAGATTAGCCACGACCTTTTCTCAATTTCTCCACCAATCCCCAAAAAGGTCCCAACGACCCACAAACTGTAAAAATTGTAACCTTCGACATCCATTCCTTTACGAAAATACATCGAATCAAGACCATCCTACTACTTATAAACACAAACGCCACCCTCCTTATGACCCTGCAGTTGTCTGACCATCATGACGTTACGCCCGGTCTTGAAACATATAAGTCATCCATCATTTGACAGTGTTCAAATTTTCCATTAAAAAAGGGGTAGTTTACCAAGAGAAGTGAAACTTATGGTGAGGATGGACGTATTATTCATTAGTTATATAACGAATCCACGTTTAGCGATGAAAGGAGCAGTCAGCATGAAGAAGATGTGGCTTTCAGCATTAACGTTGAGTCTGGCGCTTGCAGCCTGCCAGAGTGAAGAAGCACAGGATGTCCCGGAGAACGAAGCGGAGCAGGCTTCAACGGATGAAGTACAGGCGGAGGAGACGGAGGAGGCAGCAGGTCCGTTAGCAGCGCTTGAGGAATTGAATCTGGCCCCGATTCCGAAGGAGCCTCAGGACTTTGTCCAGCAGGGCGATGGATTATTAGCGATTGAACAGGAGAAGCAGGAGGACGTGTCCTTTATGGATGTGTTCGGCGATGCGCCTGCCTTACCGGAGGATGCCTCTGAAGAAGAGATCGAGCTTTACTACCAGTACATCCACTCCATTACGAAAAGAGATCTGCCGGATCCATCGGGCGTATTGGATGCTGCCCGGTTTGATATGGAAGGAATGCCTGAAGCCGACCGGCGCTATGAGTTTAAAGAAAACTACAATATTGAAATCATTTTAGATGCGAGCGGGTCCATGGCTGCCGATGCAGGTGGCGAAACCCGTATGGAGCAGGCAAAACGCGAAATCCAGACGTTCCTTTCTTCCGCACCAGAGGAAGCAAACGTATCCCTGCGCGTGTATGGACATGAAGGAACAGGCGATGACGCTGACAAAGAAATGTCCTGCGCTGCCATTGAAGAAGTGTATGAGCGGGGACCTTATGATGAAGCCGCATTCCAAGCCGCACTCGATCAGTTTGAACCGGCTGGCTGGACCCCGGTTGCTGGTGCCCTCGAATCAGCTGCCCAAAGCTTTGAAGGATTGGACGGCGAGCAAAATACGAACCTGATTTACCTCGTCAGTGACGGAATCGAGACGTGTGACGGAGATCCGGTTGCAGCCGCGAAAAGCTTTGCCGGAAGCAATATTTCACCAATCATCAACGTCATCGGCTTCAACGCCGACTCAGAAGCTCAGCAGCAGCTGAAGGAAGTAGCGAAGCAGGCTGGTGGTGCTTACGCCAACGTCAATAATGCAGAAGGACTGCGCGAGGAATTCGAGCGCACAGAAGACATTCTTGCTGAATGGAAGCAATGGAGTGTCGGCGCACGGACTGACCGTAACTGGACGAGTGCCAACGCGACAATTGATATTAATCACTTCTCCAACTCATGGACACGCAGAAGTCTTGACCAGGTCAACACAGAATACCGTGTGATGGACACGCTTGTAGACGAAGGGAAAATCACGAGTGAACAGCTGCAGCCACTGAAGGATTATGCAACGGCCAACTATGAATTATCCCGTCAGGTAAGAAGTGATTTCCTTGATGAACTCAGACGCATCAAGGAAGAAGGAATTGAAGGAATGGATCAGATGATTGAAGATGCCCGTCCTGATGGAGAATAAGCTTTTAAATGAGGTGATCACGATGACAGACGTTCAAATCATTGAAGACAAAGCGAAATCATACAAAAAAGTGCTCGAGAAAGTCACGGTATATCCGAATTGGACATTGATTAACGGCCGGAAGTATTACCAGGCTGTCTATCTCAATCGAAAAGAAGAAACGAAAGCTGCAGCCGTCTTTTCACCCGATCAGGAACAGCCGGCAGAAGCGCAAAAAGCACATGAAATGCTTGCGGAATACCATCTGTTGCTGAGAGATACGCATAAATCAGGCAACGCGAGGTATGAGCAGTCACCTGAAATGTTTACACTGCCGATTCAGCTTATGGATAAAGCGCAGTACCCGGGTCTTGAAGCAGGCAGACAGCTGATTGCAAGTCTCTATGACTGGCAAAAGCAATTCGTTCAGCATTTCCAGGGCTTTATCATCTTCGCCAATAACCCGAGAAAAGTCACAGAAGAAGAGCTCAACCTGCTGTATGAAAAAGCAGCGCACCTGTCCGTCATCCACCTCAGGACAGGTAAAGAGCTCGCTGGGCAAATAAATGTACTCGAAGACTGGATTCGCCACATGAAAAAAGCCGGTCTCTGGAACCGGCTTCCGCATGAAGTAAAAACCTTTTATCAGCAGCTGATCAAAGACCAGGCAACCAGCATGAACACAGATCATCACCTGAATGCTGAGGACCATTATGAAAAGCAGGTGTCAGACCGGATCCGATTTCTGCGTCAGAAATACAGCGGTGAAGCCACAGACAGTCTCGCGCTCAGATGGCCGCAGCCTATTCCAACAGCTTAATCTTACTATCAGAAGAAGCCAGCAGCTCAAGCACCGATACGTAGCGAAGATCATCCGTCCGCTCCAGGGCAGATCTCCACTCAGTCCATCGCTGCTTGAGCTCTTTTTCATCATTCACCACATCAAGCGACACAACAGCCCCGTTATAGCTCTGATCCTCCTCCTCGAGTAACGCCTCACCCGTCACTTCATGACTCACCACCAGCAAATCCTGCTCCCGCAAACGCCTGACAACCTCTTCATTAAGCAACCCATCAGCCGTTCTATAATAATCAGGCGAAAGTTCATGCTCATGAAAAAACGCCACAAGCTCCGCAATATGCTCATCCATCTCTTTTTCACTCAATCCCTCATACCGGGCCGGATGTAAATCATAAATCCCAATATCATATCCATACGCCTTTAACTGATCCGCAATCTTTTTCTTCCGGTCCACCCAGGACGGATCCAGAAAAAAAGTCGCCTTCTCAATGCCCGTCCGCCGCAGCTCCTCAGCCAGCCACAGCACAGAATCATCCCCAATCGTCACGTTAAAAGTCAGCACCACACCCTCATCCCCCTTGTAAATGATTCCCAGTGAAGGCCACACCCCAGTCACCTCCATCACCCGCGGGGAAGAAGGAAGAAGCGCCAGAATCAATACAGCCAGCAGGACCAGACCCGCCGTCTCCCATTTCTTTCTCAACACGCATCACCTCCGCACAAACTGCTTTAAACAATCTATGCAGCAAAGGTGAGGAAAAGTAGTACGGGCCCTATGTTTTTATCAAGCATTTTGAAAAGGTAAAAGTTTTTTCAGAAAAGCTATTGACCGTTCCTCAAATCGGTGATAAATTAATAAGCGTCGCTTTTGAAGCAGCCGACAAAACACAACAAAATAACTTTTAAAAAAGTGATTGACATTACTTTTTAAAAGATGTTATGATGTGTAGGTCGCTTGAGAGAGCAACAACTTCTTTAAATAGAAGAAACGTAACAATTGAACCTTGAAAACTAAACAACCAAACGTCAACGTTTAAGATTTTAAGTCTTTTTCGAATAAAAAAGACAATGAGCTTTTCAAACACTTTACGGAGAGTTTGATCCTGGCTCAGGACGAACGCTGGCGGCGTGCCTAATACATGCAAGTCGAGCGAACGGAAGAGAAGCTTGCTTCTCGGATGT